>JBBRHH010000407.1:0-5811 GCA_038222915.1 Tepidisphaerales bacterium | reverse complement strand
ACCTCGCCATCAAAGGCGACGCCGATCCCAAGTTCACCGCAAAACTCATCACCGCCGGCAACCCCGGCGGCCAGAAAATTCCCGCCGAGGTTTCACTCGTCGAACCCGAAACAAAAGGAGAATCCAAATGAAACTCGCCGCCGCATATCGATGGTCGCTCGTGGGACTCATGGCGCTGGTCGTGGCATCACAGTTTTTTGGTTGTGCCTCGGAAAGATCAGAGCGGCCTTCACCATACAGCACCGGCCAAGGGGATATCAGGGAAACCGCACGAAATTGGGGCAATATCACTCCACGAGCAAAACTCGACGCGGGTGGGTCGCTTCCGACGGCTCCGGAAATCGCGGGCTCCAGGCCGAACAGAGACGAGGAACTGTGGGTCATCGAAAAGAACCCGCAGAACACCGTCCAACCCCAACCTCAGGACGACGTCCCCGGCTGCGGCGCGCTGATGGCCCAGGACCCGCAAACCAAAAAGAACGTCCCCATTCCCCTGAAGCACACCGAAGTCAAAGCCGACATCGCCGGCTATATTGCAACCGTAGAAGTCACCCAGCAATACCACAATCCTTTCGACACCAAGATCGAAGCCCTCTACGTTTTCCCCCTGCCCCACAACGCGGCCGTCAATGAATTCGTCATGACCATCGGCGACCGCCACATTCGCGGCCTCATCCGCGAACGTGAAGAAGCCAAGCGCATCTACGAACAGGCCAAGGCCCAGGGCTATGTTGCCTCCCTCCTCACCCAGGAACGGCCCAACATCTTCACCCAGGCCGTCGCCAACATTGAACCCGGCAAACAGATCGACATCGACATCAAATATTTCCACACGCTCAGCTACGTCGACGGCTCCTACGAATTCGTCTTCCCCATGGTTGTCGGCCCCCGCTTCAACCCGCCCGACATGACCACCGGCGTCGGCGCAGTCGCCCGAGACGCCGCCGGCGCATCAGGCCAGAAGACCGAAATCCAATACCTGCACCCCAGCGAACGCTCCGGCCACGACATCGCCCTCTCCCTCCACCTCAACGCCGGTGTCAAAGTCGAAAGCGTCACCTCCGCCACCCACCAGATCGACACCAATCAACCCAACGAGCAAACCGCCGAAGTAAAACTCCAAGCCAACGACGCCATCCCCAATCGCGACTTCATTCTCCGCTACAAAGTCGCCGGCCAAGTCACCAAGTCCGCCTTGATCGCCCAGCGCAACCGCGACACCAATGACGGCTACTTCACTCTCATGCTCTACCCGCCGTCCCAACTCCAAAACCTCCCGCGCAAGCCCCTCGAGCTCGTCTTCGTCGTCGACGTCTCAGGAAGCCAGACGGGCGCACCCCTCGATCAGGAAAAGGCCGGCGTCCGCTACGCCCTTACGCACATGGGCCCCCAGGACACCTTCCAGATCATCCGCTTCGGCAACACGGCGCAGAAGTTCAATCCAACCCCGCTCCCCGCCACGCCTGAAAACGCCCGCCGCGGAATCGACTGGACCAACGCGCTCACCGCCGGCGAAGGAACCATGCTCGCTGAAGGCGTCCGCGCCGCCCTCGATTTCCCCCACGATGAAAGCCGCCTGCGCTTCGTAAGCTTCATGACCGACGGATTCATCGGCAATGAGGCCGAAGTGATCGGCGAGATTCACCGTCTCCTCGGCCCGTCGCGCATCTTCAGTTTCGGCGTCGGCAACTCCACTAACCGCTACCTCCTTGAGCATATGGCCAAGATCGGCAATGGCGCGGCCGCCTTTCTCGGCACCCGCGACAACGCCGACGAAATTATGCAGCAGTTCTTCGAGCGCATCAGCCACCCCGCCCTCACCGACATCTCCATCGACTGGGGCGGCATGCAGGTCGAAGACGTCTACCCCCAGCGCATCCCCGATCTCTTCGTAGGCCGCCCCGTCACCATCACCGGCCGCTTCCACGGCCAGGGCAAACCCCAGATCAAAATCAAAGGCAAAGTGGGAATCGAGTCCAACGAGACTAACGTCACCGCCGACCTCGACGACGCCAGTGCCATCCATCAAGGCATCAGCGCCATCTGGGCCCGCAACAAAATCGCCGACATGTACGACCGGACCGCCTGGGAACCCAACAACCAACTCCCCCAGCAAATCAAACAACTCGCCCTCGAACACGGGCTCATGTCCGCCTACACCGCCTTCGTGGCCGTAGACGCCACTCAGAAAACCCAGGGCCAGTTCGGTGTAACCGTCCCCGTTCCAGTTCCAGTCCCCGACGGCGTCCGCTACGACACCACCGTCCAGACAACAGGAGCAACTTCAGACCATTGAATACACGGCTGAGCTCGCCTGATGGCCGATAATCCGCCTCTTTTCCGAGGAAGGAATTGAACCTTGGACTCCACCCCCAGTAGTATTGTAATTCTCCGAGGGCAGTGTCATCGGAGAGGAGCAGCGGAGGGCCATGGGCCAGGCGAGGACCGAGAATTATCTGCGAGGACGGCACCCGCTGCGCAAACGCCGCGCCGGTATCCTTCTGGCGATTGGCGCAGCTCTTCTCCCGTCGACCCGCATCATGGCGGTGGATGCACTCGACGACCCGAACAACCCGACCAAAATCGTCGTCATCAATCAGGCCATCGGCGCCGACCGGTTTTATGGCGCTGGTTACTACGGCGGAAACTCCTTCATCGCAAACGTCGAGGCCGGCAATGTCTGGAATGGCCACGAAGCCACCAGCCAGGAACCGATCAGCTACGTCAATTACGCCAAGAATCCCGACGGCAGCACCCAGATCAACTACGACATCCACGCCACCGCCGTAGGCTTTACCATGACCGGCCTTGGACCCTTTAAGCCGGGCGTCGGCTACTACTACTATCAGTTCGGAATCGCCCCAGGCGCGCAGCTCGTCTCGGCTGCCATTGCCACCAGTTTCGATCAGCAAAATCAGGGCTCCTTTTCCATCAGCCAGCAGAGTTTCGACTACGGCTACAAGACCGTGATGCAGACCGGCACCGATCGCAACGTGCAGATCTTCCCCGGCGCGTACGAGACCTTTGCCAATCAAAAGGTCGACGTGGTCAACAGCAGTTGGGGCTTCGACAGTCCCGACGGTTCAGACATCTACAGCATGACCCTGGATGCACTGGCCTTCGCGAATCACCAAACCGTCTGCGTCGCCGCCGGCAACCATTCAACGCCGACCAGCCCTCAGGTGTCCGGCCCGGCCTCAGGCTACAACACCATCGCCGTCGCGGCGCTGCAGGGCGTGCTGACTACGCCGGCCTTCTCCCAGCCCGCCTCCTTCTCAAACTCCGGCCCCAACGACTACTACGATCCCAAAGCGAAGGTCAATGCGACGGTTCCCGCGATCCGTGCAAAAGTCGACATCGCTGCCCCGGGAACCGATCTCTTCCTCGCCGCCTACACAGGCTCGACCGGCAGCCGCACCGGTCTCGTCGATCCATATCCCGGTTCAACCAATCTCTACCTGGTTGGCGCGGCCGGAACCAGTTTTTCCAGCCCGATCGTCGCCGGCGGCGCGGCCCTGCTGGACGACGCGGGATATGTCAATTTTGTAAATCCATTAGATCCAACCACCCGCCAAGCCGTCGATGGCCGGGTCATCAAAGCTGTGCTCCAGAACTCGGCCGACAAAATCCCCGGCTGGACCAACAACACCCAGCTGATCAACAACGTCCTCACCACCACCCAGGGCCTCGACTACTCTACCGGCGCGGGCGCACTCAATCTCAACCGCGCCTACGACCAGTATCTCGCCGGCACCGAGCTTCTGCCCGGCACCCAGACTTTCATGGGCACAGCCAACGTCCCCGGCCTGGGTGGCGGCACGGTGAAAGACATCGGCTGGGACTACGGCAACGTCTCCCTGAACAATCCGGACGACTACTTCATCAACCGCCAGCTCCACGCCAACGAAGTCTTTACGACCACCCTGGACTGGTTTGTCGATCGCACGCTCGACGCTCAGGACAACCCGGGCGACGTCTCCTTCGACGATCTCGATCTCGAGGTGTGGAAAGTCACCAACGGCGTCCTCTCCCAGATGATCGCCACCTCGGAGAGCGCCTACAACAACGTCGAACACCTCTATTTCAGTGTCCCCGACGACGGCTTCTATGCCATTCGTGTGAAGTACTTCGATCACAATTATGATGTACCCGGCAACTCCCCCACCAACGACGACTTCGCCCTGGCCTGGTCAATAGTCCCCGAACCCAGCAGCATCAGCGCGATCCTAATCGCGTCATTGGCAACCCTCCGCCGACGACGTCGTGTGTAGCCGCGCGTGATTTACGGTTGCGATTTTTGTATTGTACTCTAGGCGATTTACACCTCATTGTCAGGGAGCACAATCATGCACAACGAACTTTACTACAAACATTCCGGGCGGTTTTCAGCGATGGGACCCGTGGTCGGCTTCGCCGCCGCCACGGTGACGGCGATCATTCTGGGCGTCATCTACTCGTTGGCCGTGTTGAATATCCCGTTCATCTATGTCGACGCCCTCTTTTGCATACTGTATGGCATGCTCGTCGGGGCCGCCGCCGGCCGGACCATCGTGTGGTTGAAAGTGCGAAATCCGCTGATTGCCATCGCCGTGACCGTGGCCGCGACGCTAGTGGGCTACTACGTGTCGTGGGCATTCTGGGTCAACGGTGTCCTGCATCGAGCCGAACCCGATGCCACGTTGACAATGATGGATCTCGTGAAAAATCCCGGCCTACTGTGGGCTGGGATCAGCGACATCAATACCGTCGGAACGTGGTCGCTTGGGCACAGCAGCAAGGAGGCCGTGAGCGGCGCATTTCTCTGGATCACCTGGCTGGCGGAGGCAGGCATCATCTTCGGCTGTGCGATCATGGGAGTTCGGCTCACGACCGCGAACCCATTCTGTGAAGATTGCGAAACCTGGTGCAAGGAGGAGAAGGCCGTGTGCCGCCTAGCTCCGGGCGACGCGAACATGCTTCGGTCCGGTCTCGAAGCGAAGGACTTTTCGGTGCTCGACCGGATCGGCAAGAAGCCTGGCAATGCCAGCAGTTGGTATCAACTTGATCTGCATGCATGCGGTCAGTGCGGCAAAACGAACACGCTCACCGCAACTCTGATGACGCAGACATTGGACAAGAAGGGGAAGGCGACAACCAAAACGAAGAAGGTGGTGGACAGGCTGCTGCTGGACATGACAGAGCGCAACACGTTCCTCGAGGCCTGTGGGCGCGTGCAGGCGGTCACCGCGACCTGAGGAAACAACGATCAAAATGGGCGCGGTTGGATTCGAACCAACGAAGGCAAAGCCACCAGATTTACAGTCTGGCCCGTTTGGCCACTCCGGAACACGCCCGTTTGTCCTGGCCGCCTTGCCTTCAGGGCTTGGAGGACAGACGGATTAGTATGCGTGGTTGGAGGGAAATTTCAAGTTGACTCGATGTTCGGGTTTTTCATTCGGCCCAGCGGATGTCGAGTTGGAAGTCGGCCGCTCCGGGGCCGGTGCTGTTGGTGGTGATCATGTCGGGGGTGTTGCCGGGGAGAATCTTGGGGAGCCAGTCGCCCTGGCCGCCGAGGGGCTGGTGGTTTTTGTCGAAGAAGCGGACGCGGTATTCGACGTATAACTTTCGCTCTACGGTGGAACGAACGGGGAGTGTGACGTGGAGGATGCCGCCGCGATCTACGGTCATGACGGGCTCGCCGATGGCCGTGTGGGCGCGGAGGTCGCTGTTGACGAGGACGACCTGCGGCGGGACGAATGGATCGAGCCGAGCTTCGGTCGGCGCTTTGATGTCGGTGCAGCCGGTGAGGGCGATGAGGAATATGGCGGGGAG
>JBBRHH010000406.1:0-5833 GCA_038222915.1 Tepidisphaerales bacterium | reverse complement strand
GTCGGCATAGCCAATGGCCCACACGGGAAAGCCGGGCTCCTGAAATAGTTGGGGGGAACGGGGCCAGACCCAGCCAAGCACCTGGCGTGTGACATTCAGATCGACCTTGAGACCAGCTAACAACTGTGCCGACCAAGCGCCGCCACATACAACCAGTTGTTTGGCATGGTAGGTGGCGCGGGCGGTTTTGACCTCGACTCCGCTGGCGGCATCGGTCCATTGAACGACCGGCTCGTGGCCGTGAAGTTCAGCGCCATTCTGCATGGCGAGATTGGCCATGACACTGATCGACTTTTCGGGGCGCAGGTAGCCGGCGGCAGGCTCCCACATTCCCACAAAATCTTCGGGCAACGTAAACTGAGGAAAGCGGGCTGCCAGATCGGCGTGCGACAATCGATCATGTGGAAGCCTGTGTTCGGCGGCGGCGCGAAGGGAACCCTCGATAAGTTCGGCATCGGGCTTGCCCATGTAGAGGCCGCCGGTGACGTGGAGAATTCTGGTTGAGGCGGCAGCTTCAATCTCGCGCCATACTTCGTAGGCGCGACGGAGCAGCGGAACGTAGTGCGGGTGTTCGTAGTAGGCGAGGCGGATCATCCGTGAGTAGCCGTAGGAACTGCCGCGCGCATGGGGGATATCAAACTGTTCGAGGCCGAGGACTTTGATGCCGCGGCGAGCCAAGTGATAACAGGTGGAAGCGCCCATGGCGCCGACGCCGATAACGATGATGTCGTGTGTCGTGTTCAGGGGTCAGGGTTCGGGGTTGAGGTTGGTTTGGATGGCGACGGGATCGGCGGTGGGCTTCGTGTAGACGGTACCGCGCCATTCGAGCTTGCCGGTCAGGCAGGTTTTCAGGGCCAGCGCATAGATGCGAAGAAGCATGATCTGTGCAAGGGGGAAGGCTAGGGCGTAGCTCCAGTGGTTGCCGCTTAGCACATACATAATCGAAAGAAACACGAGCATTAGCGTTGCGTGCAAGACTGTAAAGGTGAGCCAAAGAGTCGATGAAAGCGTCGCGCCGTGGACGGCCTGCGTAACGCCCCACCCAAGCGCGGCATAGGCGGAGAAGCAGCAGACGAGGATGAATGCGACCGCGCCGAGAATACGCCACGGCCGACCGGCGCTCGTCGAAAAGAAGATCCGGCTCCAACCACGCATGATCTCCTTGAGCGAACTGTACATGCGTACCGCGCAGAAATCGTTGCCCCAGACGAAGCGAGCGCGAAAGCCCTTCGCTTTGATGGCGCGGGCGATGTACATGTCTTCGCAATATTTGTCGCGGACGGCTTCGTGGCCGCCAAAGGCGTCGTAGACTTTGCGCGACATCAGCATGAACTGGCCATTGCCGAAGGCCAGATTCGGGTGGTTGTCATCATTGCTCAGCGCGGCGAGATACATCGTCATGACGCTCGCACCGGCAAGCGGGATGAGCAGCCCTTCCCAGAAGCTGTGGCTTTCGAGGCGCGGCAACAGGCTGATCATGTCATATTTGCGCGTGACGGCCGAGGTGAGTGTGGCGCGAAGGGCGTCGGCCTCGAGGATGACGTCGGAATCGAAGAAAAGGAGCCACTCTCCATCGGCATGCTTGACACCGGTGTATATGGCGTTGTTCTTGCCCGTCCAACCTTTGGGCAACTGGCCATCGCGAATGTGCACGATTTGAAGCCTTGGATCGCTGGCGGCCATCTCATCCATGATTGTGCCGGTGGCATCGGTGCTTCGATCGTCGACAGCGATGACTTTGAAATTTGGATAATCCTGCGCCAGTGCGGAGGTGAGGCAGTCGCGGATGCGCTGGCCCTCATCCTTTGCGGGAACGAGAATCGTGGCGCTGGGAGCGGGATCGGGCGTCGGGGGGATCGGGCGCTTCACTTTGCGCATGCGATCGCGGCCGCTGAACATGGCGAAGCCGAAGCCACCCCACGCAAGCGGACCGACGACGAAATAGATCACCAGGAGGATGATTTCTACGATGCCCATGCTCCACACTGTCCGGTTTCAGAGGCGTGTCTGGAGCGACCAATATGCGGTATGACGCGACTGGGTTCAACTGCGCGTTTTCGCGGTTGGGGCGGACATCAGAAACCAGTCTTTTGAAACGCGGAATTTTACGGTGATCCGGACGTGTTGTTTGGCGAATCAAGTCCATAGAATCTCGACATGTCTGAACAAATCTTTTCTGATCGCCTGCTCGCCGCCATCGAAGCCAAAGGGTCTCCCATCTGTGTCGGGATCGATCCGATGTTTGACATGATTCCGGACGCCGTCGCGGGGGACGCGACTCGCCGAAATGCCAACGACGCCGAGGCGGCAATCGATGCGATTTTCGACTTCACGATTGGTGTGCTGCGGACGGTCGCGCCGCTGGTTCCATGCGTAAAGTTTCAATCCGCTTATTTTGAGAAATATCTGTGGGAGGGCGTCGAGGCGTATTACAGCCTGGTGCAGGAGGCCGCGGATCTGGGTCTTGTGGTGATCGGCGACGTCAAACGCGGCGACATTGGCGCGACCTCGATGGCGTACGCCGAAGCACATATGACCGATCCTGCTTTTGACGAGCGCGAACCGATCGTTGCCCCCGACGCAATCACCATCAATCCGATGCTGGGCATTGATACACTCAAGCCGTTTGTCGACACCGCCCGCGATCTTGGCAAAGGGCTGTTCGTCCTCGTCCGCACGAGCAATCCGGGATCGGCCGATTTTCAGGATGTGAAGTTGGAGGATGGTCGGACGTGGTCGGAACTGGTTGCCGATCGGCTCGCGCTCGTAGCTGCGTCCGAGGGGCTTGTTGGCAACCGCGGCTTCAGCTCCATCGGCGCGGTGGTCGGCGCTACGCAGACACACACAATGCAATCATTGCGGAAGCGGCTGCCACAGTCGATTTTCCTTCTTCCAGGATATGGCACGCAGGGGGCGACGGCCGAAATGACCAAGGCCGCGTTCATTGACGGCCAAGGCGCGATCGTCTCCGCGAGCCGGAGCATTCTCTATGCTCATCGCGAGAAGAAGTATGCCGACCAATTTGGGAGCGATTGGAAGAAGTGTGTGGAGCAGGCGGCGGTCGATATGCGGGCGGATCTGGGGACGATTGCCAGGGCTTAGGAGGCGCGCTAAACTGTGGGTATGCCAAAGCGATTAACAATGGCAGATCTACTGGAGCTCACGCCCGACGAGCGTTTGGACCTCATCGGTGAGTTGTGGGATACATTGGCGGAAACCCCCAAGGTCATACCGCTGACCGAGCCTCAACAACTTGAGCTGGAGGCGCGGCTGGATGCGCATCGAGCATCGCCCGACGCCGGCGATTCGTGGGAGAATGTCAAAGCGCGGGTTCTTGGCCGGTGATCAAGCTTCTCGTCAAGCCGGAGGCGGAAGCGGATTTTCGCGAAGCATACGAGTGGTATGAAAAGCAGCGAGAGGGTCTTGGCGTAGAGTTCACTGCGGCAGTTGACCACGCATTCGAACAGATTTTAGAGCGGATGGACTCTTTTCCCGTCATCCATAACGGGGTTCGGCGGTATCTCCTCCGGAAATTTCCTTACGCTATCTATTTTGTGGCGGAGAACGGCAGAGCAATCATCGCAGCCATATTCCATTGCAAGCGCGACCCTGCAAAATGGCGAGCCCGGTTTTGATCATCAAAACGGTCTAAACCTGCCAATTAGTTAGAACGTAGGCCCGAGCATCCACGGCGCGAACTCTTCGTCTCCTATTCCTGCTGCTTCACTTTTTGTTCGCTCGCCGCTCGCGACGCTTAGAATTCTTTCGAAGATCCGACGTCCAACTTCTTCCAGCGTTTCGGTTCCATCGAGAATCGTTCCGGCGTTCAAATCCATGTCGTCGTTCATGTGCTCGAACAGGGGCGTATTGGTTGCAATCTTGATGCATGGTGATGGCTTGCAGCCATAAACGCTGCCGCGGCCGGTGGTGAAGCATCCAATGTTGCACCCCCCCGCCACCAGTCCTGTCATGCTTACGGGATCGTAGCCTGGCGTGTCCATGAATGCGAAACCGTTGCCGGTGATCTGCTCAGCGTATTTGTAGACGGCTGCAAGGGGTGATTGGCCGCCTTTCGCGACAGCGCCCAATGATTTTTCATAGATGGTGGTCAGCCCCCCTTCTTTGTTCCCCCAGCTTGGATTGTTGTCGATCGTCGCCCCGTGCACGGCGGCGTGTTGCTCCCACCAGTGGATCAGGTCGACGAGCTTTTCGCCGACTTCGCGTGATATTGCGCGTCGCGTCAGCAAATGTTCGGCGCCGTAGATCTCTGGTGTTTCAGCCAGCACGCTTGCGCCCCCGTAGCGCACGAGTTCATCGGACGCATAACCAAGGGCGGGGTTGGCGGTGATGCCGCTGTTGCCGTCCGAGCCCCCGCAATTAAGCGCGAGCGCCAGTTTACTAATGGGTTGGCGTGATCGCCGCGCCTCGCTTGCGCGTGGCAGAAGCAATCGCACCGCGTCGACGGCCGCCTCCACTGTTTTGGCAACGCCGCCCTTTTCCTGAATGGTCATGAAAGCCGGCGCTGGTTGCCCCGGGCGGAGGACGTCGAGGCGATGTTCGCTTCGGATGAACTGAACCTGGTTCACTTCGCAGCCGAGGCCAATCATCACGTAACCAAAAATGTTTGGATGGCGCGCAATGCCGGCCAGGACACGTTTGAGTATGTCGTGTGGTTCGCCGGGCTGAACGCCGCAGCCACCTTTGTGGGTAAACGGCACGACGCCGTCCACACCCGGGAAGTCTCGCCTAAATTCTTCGGACTTGAATCGATTGGCAACGTAGTGCGACACGGACGCCGAGCAGTTGACCGAGGAAATGACCGCGACGTAGTTTCGCGTTCCTACGCGTTCGTCAGGCCTTAAGTAACCGTCAAACTCCCGCATTGCGTCGGGGGGATAATAGTTAACGGGCCGGGCGTCGCGGCAGAAATCGTATTCGCGCCCAAAGTCTCGGATACTCAGGTTATGGGTATGCACATGCTGCCCCGGCTCAATGGCAGTGCGGGCGAAACCGATCACCTGTCCATACTTCACAACCGGGTCGCCGGCGGCCACCAATGCAACGGCAATCTTGTGCCCGGGCGGGATGTCTTTGGATGAGCGCATGATGACGTCGTGATACTGCAGGCACTGACCAGCGCGTATCAGCCGCTTTACAACAGCCACGTTGTCTTCGTCATGAAGGCGGAGGGCGAAGTCATTCAGATTCGATTGGCCGGGGTTGGTCATTCATTGCAACTATAGCTGCCCAAGCGGTGTTTCTCACTTGAACAGCAACATCGCCCATATCGTTCAAGCCGTGGTTTTGGGAAGATGAGCGGATGGATTCATTGGACGCTTTGGCTGCCGTGGCTGGCGTTGAATTGTTGCCGGCCGCCACAAGCGAGGAATTGCGAGCTTTTGAGAAGAAGCAGGGACTTTCGTTGCCGACTTCGGTTTGCTCACTGTATGAGCAATGCAATGGGCTGACGATCGGACCACTTGCGGTGCGATTCTTGGCACTGGCGGAGGTCGAGGAATTGCTGGCCGGGTTTCGTCAGACCGGGATTACCGATCGATGGGGATATTTTCCATTCCTCGAAGCGAGTGATTCCAACCCGCATTGTGTCTGTTGCGATGGGCCGATCCTCGGCCACGTTGTGCATGTGTTTCATGACGATCTGGCCCGGTTGGACTTTCGGGACTTGGAGAGTTTTATTGATCCATCTTAGCGGTTGAAAACCTTCGCCTTCAGGCGGAATTGCTTTAGCGTGTCTTCTTGGGTTAGTCTTGTTGTGTGGCTGAGAAAGAGTATCGGCTGGGATCGCACACGGTTTACGACATCAAGTATCACT
>JBBRHH010000405.1:0-5841 GCA_038222915.1 Tepidisphaerales bacterium | reverse complement strand
AGCACGAAGTGCCAGTGGTTGGGCATGAGGCAATAGTCCAGGATGCGGATGGGGGAGCGCCGGTGGGCAAGAAGCAGGACCTGCTCGAAGGCGAGGTAGTCTTGCTCTTTCTTGAAGAGGCGCAGGCGGCCGTTGGCGCGGTTGAGGACGTGATAGATGAGGCCGCCGGGGGCGTTGCGGGCGATTCTTGGCATAAAAGAACCATAAATCGCGGGGCAATGCTTGTAAAGGTTCGCGTCACGTTCGCGTCACCTTTAGTTAGGTCACACCTTTAGTTAGGTCAAATCGAAATCGAAAGACCACTCGACTCAATTGGCTGGTCGCTGGGGTTTGCGCAGGTAGGCATTTTCATTATTCGTGGGCATCGTGGCAGGCTGTTTCACCACTTTGAAGATGCAATTGTCGAGCGTAATTCTCTGGCTGCCGGTGAGATGAAAATCACAGTCAGCCTGCGCTATTAGTCCAGTGACTTCCACGGTCTGGCCAAGCTTCAGGCCCTCCGGCATTACCCAGTCAGGCGGCACCGCTTGCACGATGATCCGCGAGGGCTCGTTGTGGACCTGCATCTGGGTATCACCCATCACGGCGACCTGCTTGGGCTCGAACTTAGAGCTAGACAAATTTCCGATCCGGATCGTGATGGAGATTTTTTTCCCGATGAGCTGTTCCCTGGTCCAGGTCTGGCCGACTTGGGCTTTCATCCCCTCGGGAACTTTGTCGCCCATGGCGTTGTAGTTGGGAGATTTGATGAGCAACTCGCCGAGGTCCATGGTGGAGGATGCATCCTTAATGGGGATGGGTTTGGGTAATGGCAATGGGGTGTAGGTGCAATGGGTCATGCCCAGGTCCAACCGGAGCACAGGATCATCGAACTTCACCCCGAAATCGGGGTTTGGCAATCGGAGCCTGGTGCTGGTGATCTGGCCGGTGATCAAGACGGGTTGGCTGGGTTCAAATTCGGGGAGCTTCGAGGCGTCGTTTTCAGCCATCACGATGCTGATGTCGAGCTTACACCCCTGCAATTCCAAAGACCGATGGGCCCCGGCTCCGGACGAGACAGAGTTTGGCCTTCGCGACGGTGGAAGCGGCTTGACACCAGGCGGTGCGGGAATGTTTTCGACGCCGAGGGGATGAGGTATGATTCGCGCGTGGCCGTTGGAGAAAACCGCTGGGAAGGTGACGGTCTTATTGGGGGTCAGATTTTTGGCGACCCATTGATCTACATTCTGATTCCATGATTTGGCGTCGGGTGAAGGGTACAAGCGTGTCCAGGGCTTGGGAAATGCCTGAAACAGCGATAGAAGGTCGTCGGCCGGGGCCGGGTTGAGTGCCCAGGGAAACTGGGCGCTGGGTTGGGCGGGAAGTTTGGGCAGATCGGAGCGGAGTTCGAAGAGTTTGGCGCTGAGGTCGTCGCGCCGATGTTGAAGCTCGGCCTGTCGCACCTCCAGGACCTTCGTCATGGCGGGGTAATCGGGTTGGCCGGATGGGGCTTTGATGACACGCGGCGGTTCGAGTGTCGTGGGGCCTCCTTCGGCGGATGTGCTGAGTGCGTCAATCTGGGTTTGAAGTTTTTGGTTGGCCTTCCAGATCTCGGTGACACGTGCCTGGAGGGCGATGTAGGCTTTGCCCTCGGAGTTGTCGGGCATGGGTTCCAGATGTTCGGGGCGATGGTCCTCAGCAAAAAGGGCGGAGACGGATATGAATAGAAACACGGCGAAGACTAGGGCACGTGGCATGTGACCTCCCGTGAGAAAGGGCAGTTCTGATCCAAGAAGAAATTGTAGACAGAGACACGGCGAAAACAATAATGCGTGTTGTGCGGGCAAATCAACGGAGCAGATTAAGAGTGGGGTCCTGGAAGTGTGATTCGCCAGCGTCCCACGCACCCAACACAACGCGCCGAACTCAGTCGCCACCACCCTCCCTCCATCCACTCAGAATTTCATCGCAGGCGCGACGAAACAATGGAGGATTAGCAGAAATACGCCAAGTTTCGGCAACGAAGAGCGCGCGACAAACGCACCCTTCGACCTACCCCGACTTGCGCGGCGTGGGTGTTTCAGCAACCATGGTCCAACCCGTCCCGGCAGCCCGTGGCGAAAGTCCCGCGCGGCCAAGCGCAGTGGAGTTCGATTGCCGGCAAGGCGGCCACGGTCAGAAACGTCCTTCAGGAAAGCCTCGGCCTTGCGGTAGCTCAGTCGCAGCGACTCGCGCGGGATGAGCGAGATGTCGACTTTGATTTATGGGTTTGATCGCAGGTCCAGGGATGGGATGAAGCCACCCGGTTCAACCGATGTTCCGGCGCGGCCTGTTGTCAGGAAGCTGCTTGCGTCCACGCCCAGCCGCAGTGCGCACTGGGTCTGCAGGGTTATTGCTCCACTCGCCAAGGCACCGTTCAGGTGAATTAGGCCGCCCAGGACGTTTGGTGAGATGATCGACTCGGCGCCGGGTGCTCCGAATTGTGAGCTGAAGTTGATCACGGTGTTTCCGGTTCGGGTCAACTGATTGGCGAGGATCAGGATCTGGCCGCCATTGCCGCGGAGGGCGCTGGCCACGAGGCTGCTGGGCGCGTTGCCTGTTGCATCGGCGAGGATCACGTTGCTGTTTCCGAGGAAGATGTCGCCGCCTGTGCCGTTGGAGCCGGCCTCGGCGCGAATGTTGGAGCCGCGAACTTCGAGGCGCTTTCCGGAGGCGATTCTTACGCTGCCGCCGTTGTGGAAGGCTTTCGCGGCGATGTCGCTGGCGTTTAACGTGACCGGACCAGTCGCGTTGATGGCTATGTCGCCGCCGTCCGATTGGGTGGCTTCGACACTGATGAGGGCCGCGTGTCGGAGGGAGAGGGCGTTGACGTCCATGTGGATGCTGCCGCCGCGGCCGCGCCCGAAGGAAAAGGAGCCCATGCCCGCTCCGGTCAGATCTACTTCGCCGCCTTCGATTCGAAGGTCACCCGCATTGCCGCCGTCGCCGGTGGATTGGGAGTTGGCGAAGATGGCCGATATGTGACGGGTAGAGTCTTCGCCTTCGACGAGCAATTTATCGGCTTTGATCCGCACGCTTCCGCCATGTCCTTGTCCGAATGTCGTGGAGGAGATCTCCGCGCCGCCGGCCAGATGAATGCCGTTCGCGCGAACCTGGATATCACCGGCCGCGCCGCCTTTGCCGCTGGCGGCGGAGTTGGCGAAGATGCCTGAATCAACGTGAACGGTGTTTTCGCCGACGGCCAAGATCGTGTTGACGTCGATGTTGACACTTCCGCCCTGGCCCTGGCCGAACGTGGTGGATGATATTTCTGCCCCGTGCGTCAGAGTGATCTCGCCGCCCTGGATGTGGACATCGCCCGCGTTGCCGCCCGCGACGAAGCTCTGGGAATTGGCTACGACACCCGACGGGCTGTGGATGGACGTTTCGCCATCCGCGAGCAGACGACGCGTGTCGATCTGCAACAGCCCGCCATTGCCGAGGCCGGACGTGATTGAGGTGATCTGGCCGCCGCGCGTAAGTTGGATGGTGTCTGCGGCGATCAAAATGCCACCGGCGTTGCCGCCAGCGCCGGCCGACTGGGAATTTGCGGAGATCCCCGAAGGGGCGGCGGTCGAGCTTTCGCCGTCGATTGTCAGGGTCGACGTATCGATTGCGATCGTTCCAGCGGCGCCGGTGCCCTTGCTGAGGGTGATGATGTCAGCGCCGCCGGTTAGCCGGAGGCGATTCGCGTGAATGTTCACACCACCGGCGTCGCCTCCCGCGCCGCCTGATTGCGAACTGGCGGCGATGCCGGAGTTTTTGTGATTGGTGTTTTCGCCGTCGGCGACGAGCGCGTTTGTGCTGATGTTGACACTTCCGCCACGACCGAGGCCAAAGCTTGCGGAATTGATTTGACCGCCATTGGTCAGACGGATGTCGGCGCTGTGAATGGTGATGTTGCCCGCGTCGCCGCCAAGACCTGTCGCCTGCGTATTGGCGAGAATGGAAGAATCGAACGTACCTTCAACGGTGCCATCTACGTTCAAGACAGCGGAATTGATGTTGATACTTCCGCCGCGTCCACGGCCTGTTGTGACGGAGGTGATCTGCGCCCCACCACGGAACGTAAGAGCGTGTGCGTCGATGCGGATGCTGCCCGCGCTGCCGGTTGCGGCGGTGTCCGCAAAGATTCCATTCAGGGTTCCCTGCCCGTCCAGAACGACGTCGCCGGCTTTGATGGCGATGGAACCGCCGGTACCCCGGGAGAAGGTGTCGGCGGTGATGGAACTTTGTGTAAGAGTCAGCGTCCCGGAAAGATGGACCTGGACGCCCGCGCCAAGGTTCGGTCCGCGGTTAAGGGCGGCAAGGGCGGAAGTGTTGGTCAGGCTGAGACTTCCCGCTCTGATGTCGATGTGGCCAGCGGAGGGGCCATCGGTTACGAGAGCGGCGAACTGTGTCAACGTAACCGCGCCACCCGCCTGTCCTGATGCAAGGGCAGCGGCGGAGGGCTGGGCGGGGTCGAATGTTGCCAGGCCGGCGTTGGCAGCGCTGGTAATGGTGACCGCGCCGCCCGGCGCACGGAGTTGGTTGCTGGTCACATGTACATCCCCGGCGACGATGCTCAAGCTGTTGCCCGCTGGGACGGCAAGCCGCGACTGGCGGGCAATTCCGGTGATCACGACCGCGGCGGGTCGAGCGGACAGAAATCCGAATGCGCGCGGCGCGGCCGAGATGAGCGTTGCAGGCGCGTTGATTGACGCCGGGAATCTTCCGGAAGAGCCCAGATGAATTTCATCCGCGGTCGTTACCACGAATGATCCTCTTGTGTCCAGCTTTGCATTCGGGCCGAAGACCACGCCGTCAGGGTTCATGAGATAAAAAGTTGCGCCGGGGATGCGGCAGGCGATCGTGCCGTCGATGTTCGATTGGCCGCCGGTGACGCGCCCGAAGATGTTGTGGATCGTTGCAGGGCCGGTGAAAACGGCTGACTCACCGCTGGCGAGATCGAAGCGGCTGAAACTATGAAACAGGTTCTGGCCGCGCAGAGTTCCATCAGACACCGGGATGTTGAAGTTATTGTTGACCTTTGCAACCGTTCCCGATCGGCCGACGCTTCCGTCGCGGACGACCTGCGCGTGGGCGCGTCCGGCCAGCAGCAACGCCGCCGCCAATGCACATGAACGCAGTCGCAGCCTCGTTGCTTTGCACATCTTACTTTTCGCCTTCGGCCACCTTCTGCAGCATTTCCTTTTCGGCCGAGGCGGCACTTTGCGCGGCATCCTTCACTCCTGGGATCTTGAGTTGATCGGCCGGCGCCGAGAAGGTGAGGAAGACGTGTTCCTTTTCCAGAAGGCTTATGCGCTGGCGGCGCAGGTGGATGTCGGTGGGATTCGCGGCGATTTTCCTGCTGACGGAATCGACGGCGTCGTACCAGAGTTTCGCGCGGGCGTAGGCGAACTGGTCTGGGTCTGCCGGCAGGTCTGCAGGAGCGGCGGTGTGCGTAAGAAATCCGGCGGAGAAGGGGTTTGATCCATTGCCGGTACTTCCCCGATCAAGCCATAGATACACGGTCACTTTGTACTGCACGCCTTGGGCGAGTTCCTTTTCGTCGGCGAGCTCGAGCGCATTGATGCCGGCTTTCTTGTGCCCGGTGAGCGTGCGCTTGATCAGCGGATCGACCTGATTTGGCCGGCTGATCACGATGTCGAGATCGGCTTCGGTGTCGTCGGTCAAATACCAGTAGATCGTCGGATGTGCCTTGATGGTTTTGCCGGGCCGTTGCGCGATGAGGAGGAAGATAGTTGGCCCGCCTCCTTCGGCGCGGGCTCCGCCGCCGAATCGCGCCTCGCCCTCGCCCCGGTCATCGACGGTGTAGGGGAC
>JBBRHH010000404.1:0-5852 GCA_038222915.1 Tepidisphaerales bacterium | reverse complement strand
GCGCCGCCATTGGCGGTGTTGCTCGGGCCCTGGCTGGATAGCCCCGCCGCCACCTGCACGTTGGCGAGGTAGCTGGCGCCGTGGTTCTTGCTGATCGCGACAAACTCCTCAACGGTTGTATTGTTCGGACTATTGCGCGCGTCATACCAGGAAACACCGACGTTGCCCGTCTTGGGGTCAACAGCCAGCGCCGGATCAAACTGGCTGGCGCTGCCGGTGTCGTTGTTTACGAACACTGAATTGCTCCAACTGAATCCTAGGTCGTCGCTGAAACGGGAGACAATGTCGAAGTCGTTGCCACCCGCAACATTGTCTACGTAAACAAGGTACAGCCGGCCACGCATTGGCCCATTGCTGTTGTCGAACGCAACATGTGCCTCGGCGTCAAATCCACGATCGGGCTCCGCGGGAATCAGCGTAAATCCGCCGGCAGCGGTTCGACCGATCGCGCGCTGGGACGAAAATCCACCGCCGCCAACGGAGGTCGAAACGTAGAGCGTAGACGGGCCTCTGCCGGCGTCAGGATTCTGCCACACGACCGCGACTTCTCCATCGGGTCCGACGGCCACGCTGGATTCGTTTCCATTGGCATTGTTGCTGACCTGGTCAATCGAGAATCCGCCGAGCTGACCGAGGCCGCTCGAACTGGCATGCGCCACGCGGACGCGGTTCGGGCCGTAATCGGTGTAGCTGACGTAGACGGCCTGATGCGACTTGTTTGCTCCGTCCACGCCGGCGGTCATGTTGATGCCGTCGGCGATGACGCCGTCGCCACCCGCCGCGACGGTCGTGGTGAAGCTGGCACCGCCGTTACTGCTGTGTCCTACAATCAGCTTCACTTCGTTATCGCTGATGCCGACGATGTACGCGATGTAGCAATTCCCGAAGCTATCGAATGCAACATGCGGATCTTCACGGATGGTCTTGGTGCTGAAGCCGTCCTGGTTGCCGCCGAAGAGGTAAGTGGAGAATGTTGCTCCACCGTCCATGCTCCGGCTGATCGTCATGGCACTGCCGCCGGTTCCGCCATCGAGCGAGATTACCACAATGTTGTTTGGATTCGAAGGATTGATCGCAACGACGTTCTCGCTCTGATTCCCGTTGAATTTAGTGGCATTGACCGGTGCATGTAGCGTCAATCCAGAACCTGACGGCGGGGGTGGCGGTGATGTCGAAGGTGGCGGGGGCGGTGGTGGGCTGGTGTGCGTCGGCGGCGAAGTTGGTCCATTCGAAACCGAGAAGGAATCGAATCGTACGATCACTGGCGTCGAAGTTCCTGCATTGGTTGTGACAATACCGGCCTTGGCTGTTGATTTGAAAATCGCCGCGTTGGTCGTCTGTCCTGCCAGTACCCATTTGCTGGTGCTGCTGCTGTTCACGCGGTAGTAGGCCTTCACGACATGGTTGCTTACCGTTCCCACCAGGCGAACGTCGAGCGATCGGAAGGTTGCGAGGCTCAATTTCTTGAACCCCAACGATTTGAAGACGCCTTTGGTTTCGCTTCCAAGCTGGATGCCGGTGCCGCCGCTGTAGTTGGCGACCAGCTTCACGTAGTTGTCCTGATCGATACCCACAAAGAGTCCGCCGGCCTGACCGTTCTTCAACAGTGCCAAATTCAGCAGCCGCGTTTCAACCGTGAAGTTCTTGGTTCCATCGACCGCGACGTCGAAGGCGTCGTCCTGTGAATTCTGTTTGTTGAAGAGGGTGCCGGCCGTTGTGGTGATCCGGAATACGCCGTTGCCGAGGCTGATGTTGTTGGCGATGTGCCCTTGTCCCTTTGTGGTTGCTAGGACGCCGGTGAAGCCGGTTTGGTCTAGGCCGCCGGCGGCGACGTTGAAGTTGAGGGAGGTCGACGAGAGCAACTCGCGCGACTCGAGTGTTTCGAGTGTTGAAAAGAGCATGAATGGCTTGGCGTGCATCTTCGTCATCCGTTCTTTGGCATAACTGCGAGTAGCGTAGCGACCTGCTGGCCGCAGCGCGTGGACCGCATGGATAAATCCGAGCATCCCCGCCGCCGGGACCGACAACATGGGGCGGCTTTACCGTCGATGCGGTGCACGGATGGGTATCCGCCCTCCACCGACATCAGGCGAAAACATTATTAACCAAGACCGGGATCGTGGCGAGAGAAAAAAGCCCGGCAAGCGGAGATTCAGTTATTTAACTGAGGTCACAATCGCCCCAGCAAGCACCACCGTCGGAGAATCGCGCCGCCGCGATGGGTGTTCCATGAGAAAAAACCTACCCAGATTAACCTGGGAGTCCCTGCAGTCTCATGTCAGAATGATCGTTCAGCGAATCAGACCACCTGTACGCGGCGACCGGCGCGGCGCTTGCGGTTGATCATCTGGCGGCCTTTTTTGGTCTGCATGCGGACGAGAAATCCGAGCTTGCGGGCGCGCTTCACTTTGCTGATCTTGTGCGGGTAATGCATTGCTGTAAACCTTTGTCCTCAAGTCCTTTACTACTTCGCCTGCTTGCTTGCATCACCGGGGATATTCACCGGAACGCTCTCGAAACTCTGGTTGCCGTGATCGTCGGTTGCCCGGAGCATCACCACATGGGCGCCGGGCGAAAGTTTATCAACAACAAAGCTCACCGTCTCTGCGGGCGAATCGTAGATGCTATCCGATGGTGCAACGTCTTGCCAGTCGTCGTGCGAATCAACTGCATATTCGCAACCGGCGACCGTCGAAGTCCGATCCGCGAGCGTTGCGTCGACTCGAACTGAGTTGCCGGTGATCTTTGTTTTTACGTCGCCGATCACCGGCGGCGTGTTGTCGACCACAACGCTTTCGCTGACGCGGCTGGCTGTCTTTCCTTCGCCGATGGGATTGGCTTTCACGTCCGAGGCGACGACTTTCACTTCGTAGCGGCCATCGGGAACGCCGCGGGTATCCCAGTCGAAGGTCGGATCCTTGAGAGTGTCTTTCAACAGCACCCATGACCCGGTGCCCTGGCTTCGGAAATAGAGTGAGAATTCCAGCAGGTCGGAATTCGGGTCGCTGGGTTCCCAGGAGATGTTGCGAATGCGGGAAGGGGCTTTGGCGCGTTCGTCATTTGTGGCCGCGACAATCACTTTGATGGCTTTGACGGAAGGGGGGAGATTGGGCACTTGATAGGCCACATCGATCTCATCGACGGATGGCGTGGACTTCACGTCTGTACTGGTGAAAATCAGGCGGTATTGCAGATACCGCGCGGTCGGCGACGGCACCTGCACATATTCGATGGCCGAGGCTTCGTCCGACCAGTTCGACCAACCTGTCGAAGCTGGATCACGCACGTTGCCGCTGCGCGTTGCAAGCGTGAGCGTGGTGCCCTTGGGAAGTGTTCCGTGCAGATGGACTTTTCCAAACCGGCTGATCTGCGTGGCGTCGAGGACGGGGCTGCTGTAGCTGCCTTCGGGTGCGAAACCGCTCGACATGCTCGAAACAGCGCCGGTGTTGGCCAGGCCCATGACAATCCGTCCATCGCGGGTGGGCAGCAGACACATCACCTGCTTGGAGTCGCTTTTGGCGAGGACGCTGGTTTCCTCTTCGGCTGGATTGACTTCGTAGATCAAGCCATCGCTGCCGGTGCCGACCAGCAGCACGCCTTCGTGCTCGACGATCGATAGCACCAGCGCATCCTGCCGAAAAATCTCGGTGACGAAACCGCTCGGATCGATTTTGTAGATTGCGTTTCCTTCCGGCGCAGGGGCACCGGAATTCGCCGCGTCGGGGGCAATTTTGGTTCGTGGTGGGCGGACCGGCGAGGTGGTTGGCTTGCGATGCTTCTTTGGCTTGGTGCCAGGCGGCATCGGGCCCTTTTGACCTTCCGCGTCTCGAAAGAGCGCGGTCAGGTTGGAAGGCTCCATAAAAAATAGTGGCTGCACCTTTGGATCCTTGGCCGGAGCCTTTGGAATCGGTGCGGGCTCGCCGGGTGTCGGCTCGGGAAGGGATGGCGGCTGCGGCTCTTTGTGGGGCGGGGATGGAATCGGTGTTGTTGCGTCGTTGCTTTCGGGGCGGCCGATCTTCTCGGTGGCCGCGATCTGTGCGGCCTCGGCTTCGGGGCCATCGCTTGCCTGGGCGGTGCCGGCGTAGAGGTTTCCCTTGGCGTCCAGGGCCAGCGCCGAAATCTCGCTTTCAGCGGCGTTGAAGAGGACGAACACGTCCTTGGTCTTGCGGTTGACGCGATAGATCAAACCGTTGGGATCCGTGCCGACGTAGAGCAGGTCTTTTCCATCGGAGACCATCGAAAGCATATTGTTTTCGTCACAATCGAACATGACCGACTTGCTGCCGTCGGGTTTGATTTCCCAGAGTTGGCCGTTGGGGCCTGTTGCAGCATAGATGTTTCCATCCGGCGTCTGCTGGATTGCCCACACGTACTGGACGGTCTCTTCCGCGAATACTTCCACAGGCTTGTCGCTCCCTTTTTCCAGCCGGAGAATCCGGCCTTTTTCGCCGCCCGTGCCGATCAGCAAAGCTCCCTTGGCGTCGAACTTCAGCGAAAAAATATTCGCATCCTCGAGCTTTACGACCGGCGTTGCCTTGTCGCCCTTGATTGAGAGCAGAATGCCGTTGGGCCCGGTTGCGGCGTAGATTGTTCCATCCGGCGCTTCGGCCAATGCATAAACGCTGCTGACCTGCGCATCCTGTTCGAGCAACAGCTTCATCGCCCGCGACATCTTCAATTCGCCCAGGTTGGTTGCGACGACGTTGTGGAACGTGCCCTTCTTGAATTCGGCCTCGCTGGCATGCGTCCAGTGTGAAGTTCCGGCCGAGGTTGGGGCCGCAACAGCAAGCAGGACAAGGCAAATCAGTTTTCTCATTGACGTTACTCCGATGATTTCAAATTGGGCCTGGCGGCGGCGCAGTGTCGAACGACGGACCTACTTCGCCGGCTCTTCCTGCGGCGCGGGTGTGCTCTCGGTTTTGACGGGCTTAGGTTTCACTTCTTCCGACTTGGGCGGCGGCGCGGGCTCGTGGCCGGCGGGGTGGACCTTGCCGGTCTCTACTTTTCCTTCGCGGTCGATCTTGATCGTAAACTGTGCGCTGCCGTTCATTACATAGGGCGTTGGCAGCGTTTTTAAAGTTGAAATAACATACGGCGTGACGTCGCTCAACCCCGCACCCATCAAGACCTGGCGGCGCGAGGAGGGCAACTGCGGCATGGCGGTACGGCCGATCGCAACGCCATCCGCCTGGCGGAGGAGCCGCAGATAGAGGGCATCGTGACGCAGCGACGCGAGGTCCTGGAGTGCGGCGAAGACTTCCTTGGTATTTTCAGCCGAGAAGCGGAACGGCTTGATCTGCTGTTCCTCCAGCACGTAGGTCATCCAGTCGGAAACGTGAAATTCGTAGTCGCCGTCGGCCAGATCACGCGGTAGTTCAAAATCGGCCGGGAGGATTGCTTCGGAGCCGTGGAAAGGGCGATAGGTGACGAACAATTTGACGGTTTCGCCCGGTTGATATTTCGTCCTGGGCACATTGACGGAGAGGACCTCGGCCTCGCGCGCCTTCTCGCTGACCTTCACGGTACCGCTGACTTTCTTGACCAGCACGCGGCCAAATGGATTTTCACCGGCTGCCAGAATGGGTCCGCCGATCTCGGTAAAAATATCGCCCGGCGACGCGTTCACTGACGTGTTCTGGATCTTGATGGTCTTGCCGTTTTCGAAGTCGATGGCGATGTCGTAATCGAGGGTGTGATACTGCGGGAACTCATGGGCACCGGTCGTCGCGGCGGCCAGCGCCATCGACGCCAGCATCGGAGTAAACCGCGGGTGAAGCGCCGCCTGGAAATTGAAGGTCTGATCGGTTGAACCGTCGGCGTAGATGACGCGAATCTGAATTGGGACGGTGGGC
>JBBRHH010000403.1:0-5856 GCA_038222915.1 Tepidisphaerales bacterium | reverse complement strand
CGTCTGGGGCTACACCGGCCTGCTTACGCTCTTTCAGGCGATGTTCTTCTGCTTCGGCGGCTATGCCATCGGCATGCACATGGCCCTCCATGGTCCACTCGACGGCGACGGCATACCCCGCTGCCTCTTCGTGGTGACGTCCGAAGTCAGCGGCTTTAAGCTTCCGACCTTCTGGGAGCCCTTCCGCACCCTCCCCGTCGCTGTTCTTCTGGGTCTGGTCATCCCCGGCCTCGCTGCCTTTGTATTCGGCTACTTCACCTTCCGAAGCCGTGTTCGCGGTGTCTACTTTTCCATCATTACCCAGGCGACCACCGTCGGCGCTGTTCTCATCTTCCGCCGCAACGAAACCCGACTCTGCGGAACTAACGGGCTGACCAACTTCGTCTCCCTCGGCGGCTTCAACCTCAGCAGCAATTCTGGCCGCCTCGGCCTCTACCTCATCAGCGTCGCCTGCCTCGCGGGTACCTATTTCTTTTGCAAATACACCGCCGCCTCTCGGTTGGGCCGTCTCCTCGTTGCCGTTCGTGACAACGAAGGCCGCCTTCGATTCGCGGGTTATCAACCCGTCACGTTAAAGCTCTTCGCTTTCGTCGCCGGTGCGATGATGGCCGGCCTCGGTGGCATGCTCTACACGCCCCAGAACGGCATCATCACCCCATACAAAATGGAACCCGTCGAGTCCATCATGATGGTCATCTGGGTGGCTTTCGGCGGCCGCGGCACTCTCAGCGGCGCAGTCCTAGGCGCTATCATCGTCAATTACCTCGGCAGCTTCCTCACCAGCCATCTGCCCAATGCCTGGCCGTTCGTCCAGGGCGGCCTCTTCATTGCCGTCGTCCTCTTCATGCCCGACGGCTTGGTCGGCCTCTATCGCCAGTGGAAAGCCGCAAGTGTGGGCCTCCCCGCAAGCACTGGTCCATCGGCTGAAGACGAAGAAGACGGCGTCGCCCGTCCAGCCGGCGAAATCGCACGCCAGGGAGCGGGCTTATGAGCACAGTCATGGAACCCGACGCCTCGCTCCGGCAGACGCGCGAAAACAGCCTCGTCTACATGAAGGACGTCGTCGTCAACTTCGACGGCTTCAAGGCCCTTAACGTCAACGAGTTTGGCGTCAGCCCGCAGGAATTACGTGTCGTCATCGGGCCCAACGGCGCAGGCAAAACAACTCTCTGCGACGTTATCAGCGGCAAAACCCGCGTTACCAGCGGCAACATCTATTTCGGCGGCGAGGAAATCACCCGCTCCACCGAAGTGAAAATTGCCCGCCTGGGTGTCGGCCGAAAATTCCAGACCCCAACCATCTTCGAAAGCCTGAGCGTCTACGAAAACATGGAGCTCGCCCTCCCCGGCCGCCGCGTCGTCTGGAAAAACTTCATCGGCAAGGAAGCCCCAGAGGAAAAGGATCGCATCCTCGCCCTGATGGATCGCGTCCACCTCGCCGAAAACCTCAACACCCCCGCCAAATTCCTCAGCCACGGCCAACGCCAGTGGCTCGAGATCAGCATGCTCATCATCGCCGATCCAAAGCTGCTCCTGATCGACGAGCCCGCCGCCGGTCTGACCGACAAGGAAACTGAACTGACGGCCGAACTGCTCCTGGAACTCAAAGGCCGCCACACCATCATCTGCATCGAACACGACATGGACTTCGTCCGCCGACTAAACTCCCGTGTCACAGTTCTCTGCGAAGGCCAGGTGCTGGCCGACGGGCCGATGGATGTCGTACAGGCCAATCCCGAAGTCATCGAAGCATACCTAGGCAGATAAAACCACATGCTCGCAACCGAAAACCTCTCATTCTCCTACGGTGCCGTCCAGACGCTCAACAATGTCTCAATGACCATGCTGCCGTCCCAGATCACCTGCGTCATGGGCCGCAACGGGGTCGGCAAAACCACGCTCATGCGCAATATCATGGGCTCCCTGAAGTCCACGCGCGGCAACATCACGTTGGGCGGCACATCCATCAGCCACCTCCCCCCAAATCAGCGCGCCCGCGCTGGCATCGCCCACGTCGCCCAGGGGCGCCAGATCTTCCCCCGCCTCACCGTCGAAGAAAATCTCCGCGTCGGCCTCGAAGCCCGCCCCGACCGCGGCAAAGTAATCCCACCCTACGTCTACGACATGTTCCCGATCCTCACCAGCATGAGCAAACGCATGGGCGGCGACCTCTCCGGCGGCCAGCAACAACAGCTCGCCATCGCCCGCGCCCTCGTCGGCGATCCCAAAGTCCTTCTCCTCGACGAACCCACCGAAGGAATTCAGCCCAACATCATCCAGCAGATTGGCGAAGTCCTCCGCAAGCTCGTCACTGAAATGGGCATGACTATCGTGCTCGTCGAACAATACCTCGATTTCGTCCGCGAATTCGGCAACATGTTCTACATCATGAATCGCGGCCGCGTAGTCGCCGAAGGCCGCACCACCGAGCTCAATCACGATATCGTCAGCCGGCACCTGAGCGTTTAACGTGCCATGGTGTACGATGCCTCCCGTGACCGAGCCTCAAACATGCCACGCGTCAGGCCGCGGCATCCTCGAGTTCACGCGCATCGGATCGCACACCGTCCCCACCCGAATCCGTGCCAACAGCCCACTCAAACTCCTGCTCCCCCAAATGAACAACGGCTGCGCCTGGGCCTACACCAGCACCTATGGCGGCGGCCTCGTCGCGGGCGATACCATCAATCTCACTCTGCACCTAAACGCCAACGCCTCCTGCCTCCTCAGCACCCAGGCCTCCACAAAAGTCTACGCGAGCCCCCAAGGTCGCCCCTGCCGTCAATCATTAACCGCCACGATCGACGAAGGCGCACTGCTCACCCTCCTCCCCGATCCCGTGACCTGTTTCACCCAAGCCGTCTACGAACAGAATCAACGTTTCAACCTCGCCACGGGCGGCAGCATCGCCATCCTCGACTGGTTTACAAGCGGCCGCCGCGCCCGCGACGAGCGCTGGGCATTCTCAAAATATCAAACCCGCAATGCCATCTTTATCAACAACAAATTACGCGTCGCCGACGCCCTGCTCCTGGATTCAAAAGACGGCCCGCTCGACGCACCGCATCGCCTCGGCGATTACGATTGTGTCGCCGCGGTACTTCTGGTCGGCCCAAAACTAACGTCGGCCGCAACCTCGCTGACAGAAACAATCGGCCGACAGCCCGTCGAACGGGCCGGAGATTTGCTCTGTGCCGTAAGCCCGATCGAACAAGGCGCAATCATGCGTCTGGCCGGGAAAAGCACGGCAATCGTCGCCGATTGCATCCGGCAGAAACTAGGGTTTCTAAACGACCTCGTCGGCCAGGACCCATGGTCGAGAAAATGGTAAGGAGAATCACATGCATCTTTCGCCCCGTGACATAGACAAACTGATGCTCCACAACGCCGGCTTCCTCGCCCAAAAGCGCCTCGCGCGCGGCCGCCGTCTCAATTATCCCGAAGCCGTCGCCCTCATCGCCACCCAGGTCCTCGAATTCATTCGCGACGGCCGCGGCGTCTCAGAGCTCATGGACCTCGGCCGCCAACTGCTCGGCCGCCGTCAGGTCATGCCCGGTGTCCCCGATCTCGTCGCCGAAGTTCAGGTCGAAGGCACCTTCCCCGATGGCACTAAGCTCGTAACCATCCATCACCCCATCGCCGCCAATGACGGAAATCTAAACCTCGCCCTCCACGGCTCCTTCCTCCCCATCCCCAACCTCTCCCAATTCGCCGCGACGAGCGAATCTGAGTCCAACGTCCCCGGCGCATACACAGTCGCCGCAGGCCAAATCACCCTGAACGAAGGCCGCGATTCAGTAAAGCTTGAAGTAACAAATCTCGGCGACCGTCCCATACAGGTCGGCAGCCACTACCACTTCATAGAAACAAACGCCGCCCTGAAATTCGACCGAGCCGCCGCCTACGGAAAACGCCTCGACATCCCGGCCGGCACCGCAGTCCGCTTCGAACCCGGCGACACCAAATCCGTCACCCTTGTGGAAATCGCCGGCAACAAAGTAATCCGAGGCGGCAACAACCTCGCCGACGGGCCAGTGAACTCCGCTGGAAAAGAAAAGGCGATGGAACGAGTTGGAATTGGCAAATTTGCTTCCACGGAGAAGCAATGACAGACTATAATCGTGACGCATTCTTCGCTTTGGGTAATCTATGACTGACACCATCCAATTCCATTCCCGCGTTGGCAACGACGGCCAGCTTTCGATCAGCGTTCCTCCTGACGCAATGGACGCCGGCACGGAAGTGATTATCACCGTACATCGCGTCGCGTCGTCCGTACCGAGCCGGGAAGAATGGCATAGATTCGTCGAAGAAACATATGGTTCGTGTGCCGGTCTAGGGCTGGAACGCCATGATCAGGGCCAGTACGAAGAGCGGGATGAGTTGGAATGAGATGGCTCCTCGACACGAATGCCTGCATTCGCTACCTGAATGGCAGAGCGCCGAACTTGAAGCGGCGGATCGATCAAGTCGGCCCGACCGATCTCGTGGTTTGCGCCGTCGTTAAGGCCGAACTCTTCTTCGGCTCAGCGCGAAGCCAGAATCCGGTTAAGTCCCGACAACAGCAGGATCGATTTCTTTCGCGGTTCAGTTCTCTGGCGTTCGACGACGCTGCAGCGGACGTCTACGGAAATATTCGCGCCGCCCTCAGCGCGGCTGGAACGCCAATCGGGCCAAACGACTTGATGATCGCCGCAATTGCGATCGCCAATGGCGTGACCATCGTCACAAATAACACTGCGGAATTTTCGCGAGTGCCGAAATTAACGATCGAAGACTGGGAAGTGGCGACCGGTCCTACCACCTGACATTGAACGGAATCCTCTCATGCCATACCCCATCTCCCGCCAAACCTACGCAGACATCTTCGGCCCAACCACCGGCGACAAACTCCGCCTCGCCGACACCTCCCTCATCCTCGAAGTCGAAAACGACTTCGCCGTCTACGGTGACGAATGCAAATTCGGCGGCGGAAAAGTCCTCCGCGAAGGCATGGGCCAGGCCGCCGGCGTATCCGACGCCGATGCCCTCGACTGCGTCATCACCAACGCCCTCGTCGTCGATTACACCGGCATCTACAAAGCCGACATCGGCATCAAGAAAGGCCTCATCACCGGCATTGGCAAGGCCGGCAATCCCGACGTCATGGCCAACGTCTCCCCCAACATGATCGTCGGCGTCACCACCGAAGTCATCGCTGGCGAAGGCCTCATACTCACCGCCGGCGGCATCGACACCCACATCCACTTCATCTGCCCCCAGCAGGCCCACGAAGCCATCGCCGCCGGCCTCACCACCATGATCGGCGGTGGCACCGGACCCGCCACCGGCACCTGCGCCACCACCTGCACCCCGGGCTCCTTCTACATGCGAGCCATGCTCGAAGCCACCGACGCGCTCCCGCTCAACTTCGGCTTCACCGGGAAAGGCAACACCGCCATGCCCGAAGGCCTCGCCGATCAGATCAACGCCGGCGCGATCGGCCTCAAGCTTCACGAAGACTGGGGCACCACCCCCGCCGCCATTGATTGCTGTCTCTCCGTCGCCGACCAGTTCGACGTCCAGGTGACGATTCACACCGACACCCTCAACGAATCCGGCTTCGTCGAAGCCTCCATCGCCGCCTTCAAAGGCCGCACCATTCACACCTACCACTCCGAAGGCGCCGGTGGCGGCCACGCCCCCGATATCATCCGCGTCTGCGGCGAACCCAACGTCATCCCCTCCTCGACCAACCCCACCCGCCCCTACACCATCAACACCCACGATGAGCACCACGACAAGCTAAAGGTCTGACACCATATAGACAAGGAACTTCCCGAAGACGGCGCCATCGCCGAAAGCCGCATCCGCGGC
>JBBRHH010000402.1:0-5899 GCA_038222915.1 Tepidisphaerales bacterium | reverse complement strand
ACGAGCGGTGCATGCGAGCGACAAGTGGGAGAAATTCCAGAGTTATCGAATCACCGCCGAAGAACGCAGGCTCTATCCATATATGGAGTTAGTAACCTCCGCTTGGCGCGAGGCTGCCTAGCGCGAGACTGGTTACACCCTTTTGATTTGGGCGTCGCCTCGCTGCGCGAGGCTGGAGTGCTTCAGGACTTCGCGGCGCTGCGGTCGCGGGTACGCGACAATGCTGTCGCATTTCCTTTCGCTTCCTGACGTGGGGGAGTGGTTATTGGAGACTGGTTGGGCAGTGGGGGTAGGTCTTGGTTATCGGGGAATGGTTGGTGGATGGTTCTTGCACGATCTTATGGTGAGCTGATGCTGGGGTGGGTTGGACCATGGTTGCTGAAGCAACCACGCCGCGCCAGGAGGCGAAGTTGATTCCGCCTGGTTGTTGAGACTCCAGACGACGCACACCTACTCGGCAAACGCATCTCCATAATGGTGAGTCTGTTCGCGCGGAGGATCTGCGTGCGGGGTTCGCCATTCTGTGGCGCAGAAGATGCCGGCAAGTGCTCCGACGAGATGGGCGAGTGGGACGGGGACCATGCGGGCTGCGCTGCTGTTTACGAACAGGGTTTGATTGGAGAATAATTCGTATGCAATTTTTGTGAGGAACAGGACGAGTGTGGCGGTGATTGCCGGGGCGAGCCAGTGCTGGTTGGCGGGGTGGGTTTTTTGATGGAGGAGTTTGAGGGCCAGGAAGGTGAAGAGGGCGGAGTCGATTCCTGAGAGGCCCCGGTAGGTTTGCATGGTGGGGAGGATTAGCCAGATGGCGGCGCTGATGGTGAGGGCGCTGGTTGTGAGGCAGAGCAGGAGCTTGGCGCGGCTGCGTTGTTCGCATAAGGCGGCGAGGATTGTGAAGGCGGCTGTGTCCCAGAGGAGATGGTCTTTGGAGAAGTGGGTGAGGTGGCAGGTGAGGAGTCGCCAGTATTGGCCGGCTTGGATGGCGGTGCGATCGTATTGGAGGGCGGTGGTGGCGGTGGGGAGTAGCCAGAGGGCGACGGTTAGTGCGGATAGGAGTAGCGTGGCGAACGGGAATTTGGATTGGCGGGCGATCATGTTTTTACATGCGAAGGATCCGGCCGCTGTTTAAGGCGGCCGGATCTGGGTTGGGTTCGATCACGCGGCGCGCTTTTTGGGGAAGTTGCAGGCCAGGGCGCACGCTGCGAGTGCCAGGGCGATTGCGGCTGTGAGGGGGTCGAATGCTCCGCCGCCGCCTATTGTGGTTTGTGGGCGGGTTTCGTTGTTGGTGTTCAGGTCGACGTCGCGGCTTTGGCCTGGTGTCGAGGGAGTGGTGTTTGATGGGGCTGCGTCGGGCGAGGGGCTTTGCGGGTTGGCGGGCGCGAGGGGGATGATTTGTTTGGCGACGGCGTCTGGCCCGAGGGCGTCGGTGGATTGGTTGCGCATTTTGGTGAGCTCGTCGCGGAGGGTTTGCTGGCTGGCTCGATCGCGGTCGAGGCGGAGGGCGTTGCGGCGCTGGATCTCCCAGCGCTGATATTCGGCGTCGTTTTCCAGGACGATGAAGGAGGTGTATTCGGTGGCGATGGAGTAGGCCTCGCCGAGCCGGACTACTTCGTCAAGCACGCTGCTGCGCGAGCCGCTGGCGTCGCCTTCTTTCAGGAGGCGATCGACTTTGTGCCAGGCCCACATGCGCTCGATCTCGGGGTTGGCGTTGTCCTGTTTGGGGAGGCAGAGGGGGACGGCGGTGTTGAGGGGGTTTTCGCCGATCTTGCCGGTGAGGGTGACGTTGAGGTCGCCGCCGGTTTTGTAGCGGCCGTAGAGGCGGAGGGGCGCGCCGTGGTAGAGGTTGGGGAGCTGCTTTGGCTCGATGTCGTAGACCTGGGCGTTGCCGAAGTCGATTTTCAGATCGGTGGCGACGGGGCGGAGGAGTTTGCGACGGAAGGCTTCGGCCTGTCGGGTGAAGTTGTCGCCCTGCGAGAGGAAGGCGGCGAGGCCGCCGGATTTCTGGGCGATGTTTTCGAGGAGGGGTTTGTTGACGTCGTTGCCGACGCCGATGCTGAAGACACGGCTGCTGGCGGGGCGGGATTTGATGAGAGTGAGGAGGGACTGTGCGTCGGCGGGCTCGGTGAGGCCGTCGCTGAGGATGACGACGTTGAGCATGCGGGCGGGATCGGCGTATTTGTAGGCGGTGGTGAGCGCGGGATTAAGGATGGTGCCGCCGCGGGCGTCCTGGGAGGCGAGGAAGGCGACGGCCTTGGTTTTGTGGTCGTCGTCGGCGGGGGTGAGGCTGTTGAAGAAGGTGTGGGCGGCGTTGTTGAAGGTCATGACTTCGAAGCGGTCGCCTGCGCCGAGGGATTTGATGAAGGCGTCGAGGGAGTTTCGGGAGAGATCGAGTTTGCCGTCGTCGTTCATACTGCCGGAGATGTCGAGGATGAAGACGTAGTCCATGCCGGCGTTTTGTTGCTTGAGCTCTTCGCCGGCGGTGAGGGTGAGGCAGAAATAGCCGTCTTCGTTGCCGGGTTTGGTGGCGAGGATATCCATGCCGGTGCGCGGGCGGGTGAGGTGGTAGGCAAGGACGACGTCGCGGCTTAAATCGCCATCCTTGGTTTCGAGGCTGGCCTGGTAGTAGGTCTCCTTGTGCTTTGCGATGGCGAAATCTTTGGGGTGGCTGGGGCTGTCCATTTCAACGATGGGGATTTCGCTTTTGGCGTCGACGGTGAGGGAGAACTTGCCGGAGGCCTTGTTGTTGATTTCCTGGCGGGTGGTGGTGGCGAGGGGATAGACGTAGGTGGCCCAGTCGTGGTCGACGTCGAGCTCCTGGTAGTAGGTGACCATCACTTTTTGTTCGGCGTGGGGGGCGATGGGGAAGATGCGCATTTCGAAGGTCTTGTAGTCGACCTGTTCGAGGAGGCCGGGATCGCGGCGGACTTTTTTGTAGCTGTTGTAGATTTCGCGGGCTTTTCCTTTTTCGAGGACCTCGCCGATCATCTCCTTGCCGTTGATCCACATGGAGAAGTTGGAGACGGAGGCGTTTTTGGGGACGGGGAAGGTGTAGAGGGCTTCGACCTGGCGGTCTTCGGTGTTGGTGAAGATCTGGGTGACGTGGGTGACGGCGATGCCGTTGTTGATGGTGACGTTGACGGTTTGTTCCTTGATATCGAGTTGGCCGCCGAGGCCGCCGTCGGCGAAGAGGAGGCCGGCGGCGTGGGCCTGGGGTGGACGGAAGAGACTCAGGCCGAGGACGGCGATGAGTGTGAAGAGCGATGTTCTCCAAGTTTGTGACGATGGTTTGAATCTACCCATGGCGTGTCTCCTATAACGAGTGTTGTTGCCAGCGGCGGGTCGCACGTTCCTTGATGCGGTGCGATTGGCCGGTGGCGGAATATGTTCTGGGAGGCGTTGAGCGAGATGCGTTCCAGAAGGAGGGTGTGGGTTTTGTGTGCTTGGGGCGGGTTTTTGTGATGGGGGAAGGATTGCGATGGGCATCGGGTGTTCGGTGTTTGCGCATTGGTTGTTGGTTGTTGGTGGGGCGTGAAGAGGGCGAAGACGAGCTTCGTCCCTACTTGGGATTCCATTACAATTCGGCGTATGCGAATTTTGCTTACTGGAGCGGCCGGGTTTATTGGGTCGAATCTTTTGCGGCGGTTTACGGCCGATGGGCATGAAGTGACGGCGCTGGATGATTTTTCTTCAGCGTATTTTAAGAATCTGGGAATTTGGAGCAATTTCGTGACGGAGGATGTTTCGGATCGCGCCGGGGCCGCTTCGCTGGATCGGTTTGGGCCGTTTGATGTGATTTCGCATCAGGCTTCGATTACGGATACGACCGTGATGGATCAGAAGAAGATGATGGTGAACAACGTGGAGGGGTTTCGGAATCTGCTGGATCTGGCGGTGCAGTGGGGGAGCCGGGTGGTGTGGGCAAGTAGCGCTTCGATTTATGGGCAGAACCCTGCGCCGAACAAGGAGTCTCAGCCGCCAGAGCCTTTGAATGTGTACGCGTATTCAAAGCTGGCGATGGAGTATCTGGCAAAGGCGTATCAGCCGAAGCTCAAACAGCCGATTGTTGGGCTGCGGTATTTTAATGTGTACGGGGCTGGGGAGAATCATAAGGGGAAATTTGCGAGCATGATTCATCAGTTGGCGAAACAGATGCGGGCCGGGAAGCGGCCGCGGGTTTTTACGGCGGGGCAGCAGCGGAGGGATTTTGTTTACATTGAGGATGTGATGCAGGGGAATGTGAAGGCGATCGCTGCGAAGGGGTCGGGGGTTTTCAATGTGGGGTCGGGGCATGGGGAGTCGTTTAATGCGGTGATTGAGAATTTGAATCGCGTGCTGAAGACGGATTTGCCGCCGGAATATATTGAGAATCCGTATAGTTTTACGCAGGACTGGACGGAGGCGGATTTAACGGAGTCGCGGAAGGGGATTGGGTATGAGCCGCAGTTTGATTTGCGGAAGGGGATTGATGCTTATTTTGCTAGTGGGGCGCTGGGGATGAGCGTTTAGTCTTTCATGACGACAAACTTGGAACGGATCTGCTGGCGGACGTAGGTGCGGGTGATGTCGACGGTGCCTTCGTGTTCTACTGCGCCGTGGGTTGCGAGCCATTTTTGGCCGCGTTCGAAGAAGCGGTCGAATTCTTCGGGGGCCATGGGCTTGGCGAAGTAGGTGTCGCGGCGGACTGGGGTGAGGCGGCAGAGGGGGTCACCTTTTTTGATGGTGATGCTTTTTTCGCGGCGGTCCAGTTCGATGACGCAGTGCCAGGGGTAGCTGGCGGGGTACCAGTCGAGATCGATGAGGGCGGTCATTGGCCGCCAGGGGCGGTGCATGTTGGGGATGTCGCCCATAAGGATGACTTCGTTGGGATCGGTGGCGAGGAAGAGATAGCTGCTGACTTTGACCTGGTTGCTGATTTCAGAGTAGACGTTGTCGCTGATGACGTGGGGGAGCTTTTGGCCTTTTTCCCAGAACCAGGCGTATTGCTGGGCGAGGGGTTTGCTCGTGTCGCTGTCGGGTGGGGACCAGTCGAAATCGCTGTCGAGGACGACGTCTTTTTCGACGCGCCATTGGCCTTTGGATTGGGTGAAGGTGACGTCGAAGTTGGCGAGGAGATCGAAGCCGAAGCCGTTGGCGGCGCGGATGGGGGGGCATTCTTCGGGCCAGCCTTTGCCGGGGCCGCGCTTGATGTAAATGTCTTTGGCGGGCTGGGGGTCGAGGAGGTCCTGGTGGAACTTGAAGTAGTGGAGCATGGGGGAAATATAGGGTCAGTTGGGGCAAGAGGCACGACTGGGCGGGTGGGGCGTTTCCTTGCTCGAAAGGAGAGTTTGGCGGTAACATTGACTCACGGCGAAGAATACGCATATTCTTCGCTCCCGCTTCGCGGCCTGGCGCGAGGTTGTCTGGTTTGTTAATGGCCCCATCGTCTAGAGGCCCAGGACACCGCCCTTTCACGGCGGCGACAGGGGTTCGAATCCCCTTGGGGTCATCGGCTGTTTAGCCATAACCCTCGGAAACACTGGTTTTCCGGGGGTTTTTTGTGTTTTGGGTTTTGGATTGCCGGTCTTTGCCGGTCGTTTTCATGGGTTTGCGCTCCCAGAGATGCTCCCACCGCCTCGGCAACTGTTGGCAACACGGCCGCGTTGATCGCCTGCATGAGCTGCACCACCTGCTCGTCGTATTTAAAACGACGGCAAAAGTCCCCGGCCGTGGTGGGATCGGGAATGCGTTGGGTTCCCATCGCGTCCAGATAGACCTCGTCGTTGCGCAGCAGTTCCAGGTCTTCCAGGCACGTCCCGCCGGCCATGATGTTGTAGGCGATGTTCAGCACATGATCCGACTCGTGATAGGGAAGATGCACCTTCAGCAGGTGCAGGTCGCGGTTGATGGCGTCGATCAGTCC
>JBBRHH010000401.1:0-5922 GCA_038222915.1 Tepidisphaerales bacterium | reverse complement strand
CGCGTGTTGTGGTTTGCAATGCGCGGGCAGAGCGACAGCTATCCGGTGAAGCTGGCCGGCGCACACGGGAAGGGGCTGGCGAAGCTTGGGCTGAAGCTGGGCGGGAAAAAAGACGACGATGACGACGACTGATGGACGCTGCTCTCAACCCTCATTGCTGAGGGCGATGCGCTCAAGCGTGTGGCCGACGGATTCGCAAGCATCAATAGCCTCTTCAACGGCGGCGTACAGTTCCTTCCATTTCAGGACCAATAGCGGTTCGCAGGTGCCGTCGAAGAGCTTGGAAAGCGCGGCGTGATGGATGTCGTCGCCGACGCTTTCGAGACGGTGGATATGATCGAGTGTCGGGCGCAGGTCGGAAAGCCAGCGGCTTTGACGAATCAGGTGCACGGCCGCCGCGACGTGCGTGGTCGTCTGGACGAGCACGTCGGTCTGACGCTCAAAGGCGCTTTCCATCGATCCGATCTGATAGAGGTCGAATCTCTTGGATGCCTCGTCGATGGCATCCGTGATGTTGTCAATCGAGTCAGTCAACGCATAAATCTCTTCGGGAGGAATCGGCGGCATAAACGTGCCGCGCAGGCGTTCGCGAAGTTGATGCGTCAACTCGTCGGCCAGAAGTTCTTCTTCGTGGATGTGCTTCACTTCATCGAGATGGGCCGGAAAGGCGAGGGTCAGATGCTGGAGTCGGCGAGCGCACGACAACGCATGCCCGGCCTGCTGGTCGAGCAGGTCGAAGAACGGTGTGGATTTGTTGGAGAAGATGTTCAGCATGAGAGCCTCTCTCAAAAGCACGAAGCCTTTTCCCACCACCGCTATCGTAGGTAGCAAATGTAGTGCCTGAATGCCAGCGAAATAGTTTGCCGGGGATTTGATGGCGTTGTACTATTTGACGCGTGGCGGATGTCATTTCCTATCAGCGGGTGGACGCGGTCGGCGAGCAGGATGCGCACCGTTCGATTCGGAGGATCGCGCTTTGGACCGGAGTGGCCCTCGGCGCGGTTGACGCTGCCGACATTTTGTTGAACTTGATTCACGCGTGGGTGACGCGGCACGATTGGCTGCCGCTGAACCCACACCCAACTTATCTCAAAGTGGCGGTCGTTGCATATGTCTGGCGTCTGGTGAGCGCCACCGTCATGGCCATTGCGGGCTTGAGGCTGCTGGCGAAGGACAGGCGCGCCATCGTGTTCACTTGGGCGACAATCTCCTTTGTTTGCGCACTATCCATCGTTCATGTGCTGAATTGGGTTTCTGATTTGCTGATGGCGCGAGACAATCCGCCGATCAACGCATTGGTTCGGGGAGTGATGTCCTGGGTTCATTCCCTGACTCAATTGCCACTGGAATGTCTTCTCCCTGTGACCATTCTCTTTGTTCTTTACGTGACACCGCGAGAGGACGAGGCCGTTGGTCCACTGCAAAGCGTGCCGGATTTGGAACGGAACTTTGCCTGGTTCGTCCGTGCAATGCTCACTATCTCGATTTGTCTTGGAGTCTTGAAAGCAATTTCTGTATGGCCTGCTGTTGCACGCTACTTCGACTCAACCTACCTCCATTTACCGCTGCAAGAGGTGACGCCTGATATTGTCGACCTTGTCGCATGCAGCATGTTGGCGTTTGCCGCAGTCGCCTGTCTGATGAACGCAAAATGGGCTCGAAAGTTCCTGGTTGCTGCGTTGATCGGTGAAATCACTATTGCGCTGGGTTGGCGAATGGTGGAGGTCGTGCAGAACCTTCACCTCGTCTATCAGGGTTTGTCAGGGATACTGTTGATGGTGGATCTCGTGACTTCGACGATTCTGGGCGCTCTTCTTCCGGGCTTGCTTCTCGCGATCTTCATGCGGCCTTCGGTACGCCGGGCTATGGCAAGGCCCGCGAATTGAACGGCATTCCGTGTTTTCACTTTATCCGCCGGTGATAATTCCCCACGCGGCCTTTAGCGAATCGGGCAGGCCGTAGATGTCCATCGCGGTGATCAGGATGGCGCTCGTCCAACCGGCGATCAAAAGAAACCATCCGCTTCTCCATTTGCCCATGCGCCTGCGCGAGCTGGTGAAGTGCAGCAACGGGAACATCGCGAGTGGCAGTTGCATGGCCAGAACGACCTGGCTGAGTGTGAGCAGATCCGTGACGCTGCCTTCGCCGCGAATGCCAATGATGATCAGTGCGGGGACGATCGCAAGCCCGCGCGTGATCAGGCGGCGGACCCACGGCGTCAGCCGCCAGTGCATGAAGCCTTCCATCACGACCTGCCCGGCCAATGTGCCGGTGATGGTGCTGCTTTGCCCACTGGCAAGCAGGGCGACGGCGAAAAGGATGCTCGCGGCCGCCGTGCCGAGCAGTGGAGCAAGGGTGAGATAAGCGACGCGAATCCAATCGGTGTTCCCGCCGAATTTGACGACCTGGCCGCCGGCGACGGTCACCGAATCTTTCCCGTGAAACACCGTCGCGGCCAGAACAAGAATCGCCGCATTGATGAAAAACGCGATGATGAGCGCAACGACCGAATCAATCGTGTTGAAACGGATGGCGGTGCGGACGGACCGCTCGTCCTTCTGGAGCTTGCGGCTCTGCACGAGCGCGGAGTGGAGATAGAGATTGTGAGGCATGACGGTCGCGCCGATGATGCCGATCGCCACGTAGGCCATGCCGACCTGACGGAGGCCGGGAGTAAGAAGGGAGTGGCCCATCTCCCGGAAGTTGGGCGCGGTCTGCGGGATGACAAAAAGCTCGATGAAGAAGCAGACGCCGATGGTGGCGACGAGGACCAGCACCACGGCCTCGAGGGTTCGCACGCCCAGGCGCTGCAATGCGAGGAGAAGGAAGACGTCGACGGCCGTGATTGTGACGGCCCATAACAGCGGAATATGAAAGAGGAGGTTGAGCGCCACCGCGCTGCCGAGCACCTCGGCCAGGTCGCACGCGCCAATGGCGATCTCGCACAGGATCCAGTTTGGCCAGCGTGTCCATTTGGGGTACCAGTCGCGGCACCCCTGGGCCAGATCTTTTCCGGTGACGACGCCCAGACGTGCGGAGAGGACCTGAAGGAAGATGGCCATCAAACTCGCGGCGGCTACAACCCAGAGAAGCTGGTATTTGAATTGCGCGCCGCCGGCCAGATCCGTGCCCCAGTTGCCCGGATCCATGTAGCCGACGCTTACCAGCAGCGCGGGGCCGACATACGCCCTGCATTGCTTCCAGAATCCCGCACTGTGATGAGGAACGGCGACCGTGCCGTGCATGCCTTCAAGCGAACGATTGCCAAAATCGTCGGGTGCATCATGGAATTGTGTGTATCCCAGCGCATTTACAGTTGAATCGCTCATGTTCGTCTACGTTCGCATGTCTTACTAACACAGCAGTTCGGTGAATCAGCCTCCTGATATCGGCATATCCACATCCAGACTTTGATTAATCAAAATAATAATATCGGACGATAAAAGTATTGTCAACGTCGGACGCACGAACTACCCTTCAGCGGCCCGGAGATGAGACGAATATGGCAAGCAGCACCGTCGAGAACTATCTGAAGCAGCTATATCTGGAGCAGCGCGCCGAGGACGGTCAGATGATCGCCATGGGCCGGATCGCGGCTGCCATGGGCGTTGTCCCGGGAACGGCAACGTCGATGGTCAAGGCGCTGTGCGATTCAGGGCTGGTGGAATATGAGCCGCGGGCCGGCGTCCGATTGACCACAAAAGGCGAAACCCTCGCGCTACACGTCTTGCGCCGGCATCGGCTGGTCGAGCTGTTTCTGGTCAAGGTGCTGGGGCTCGACTGGTCGGACGTTCACGCCGAAGCGGATGCGTTGGAGCATGCCATTTCAGACAATGTGCTCGAGCGCATCGACGATCTGCTCGGCCATCCAACCGTCGATCCCCATGGCGATCCGATCCCAACGCGCAAAGGCCACGTGCATGAACCGCGGCGAATGAGTCTCGCGGACTGCGAGATTGGCGTCGCTCAAAAGATCACCCGCGTACTGGATCAGGAACCGGAATTCCTTCGATTCGTGGGACGCCAAGGCTTGATGCCGGGTACGACGGTCACAGTCGAAAAGCGCGACGTCGCGGCCGAGGCAGTGGTGGTGCGTGTCTCCAAGCGCGATGGCGTCTCACTCGGACTGGCTGCGGCAACGAAAATTCTGGTGGAAACGCGGTAACGTTTCCAGGGAGCATCCATGCGCTGGGCTGGACTGATCGTCGTGGCGGGAATGCTGATCGGTGCAGCGGTAACGCGGCCGGGCGATGCAGATGCGGTGCTCATCAAAGACATCCCGTTTGAAAAGCAGAAACCAGACTATTGCGGAGAAGCCTGCGCGGGCAGGTGGTTGAAACATCTCGGCCTGACTTGGACACAGGACGAGGTGTTTGAGCTGACAGGAGTCGATCCGAAACTGGGCCGCGGATGCTGGTCAGAAGAACTGGGCCCGGCGCTCAAACGCATCGGGTTTGCGGTAGGGGAGGTCTGGTATCCATTAAAACGCGACGACATGCCGGCCCTCGAAAAGCAGTGGCAGGCGGTCCTCGCCGACCTGAAAAATGGCGTGCCCACGATCGTGGTCATGCAGTATTCACGCCAGGATGACGAAGCGCACATGCGGCTGGTCCTCGGCTACGACCCGGCCGCCGATGAAGTCATCTTTCACGATCCATCGCCAAAGAACGGCGCCTATACACGGATGAAACGGAAGCTGTTTTTGAAGATCTGGGCAGTGGAGGAAAAGGAGAGCTGGATGGTGGAACGAATTAGGCTGGAGGGAACGAAGATCGCGGGGCCAGAGGTTTTGAAGGCGAAGTAGTGCTCAGGGCAGCGGCGGGGGATTTTGAATTGCATCCAGGATGGGGCGCGCGACGTAAATTCTTCCCCAGGCCTTGCCAGTCACTTCTTCGAGAATCCCGGCTTTCAGTAGCGCGTCTATGGCGCGTCCGGCAGTTGGCTTGGTGACAGACAAGCGGTTCGCGGCCCGTGTGACAGTGATGTATGGGTTGGCCATCAATTCATCCAGCAGCGCGAGTGCACGATTTTCAGCTTTGAGTTTGTCGCGGAACTTGTCGCGAAGCTGGTCGAGGAGCTGCGCCTGCTGGCGAACCTGATGGGAAGTTTGTGTGATGCCTGTCAGAAAAAACTGAATCCAGCTCGTCCAGTCGGCATCGGTTCGAACCGCCTGGAGCAGGTCGTAGTACTCGCGACGGTGGGTTTCAATGAAAGCGGAGAGGTAGAGAAACGGTTGTGGAAGACGCTTGCGCTCGAGGAGGAAAAGCGTGATGAGCAGCCGACCGATGCGCCCATTGCCATCCTGAAATGGATGGATGGCTTCGAAATGCTCATGCATGACGGCGCATTGAATCAGATCAGGGAGAACGTCGCGTTCGTTCACGAATTGTTCCCAGTTTTTGAGAAGGCGCGGAAGCTCGTCAACGGGTGGCGGGACATATCGCGCTGTTTCGACCGTGTCGGCCATGCCGCCAATGAAGTTCTGGACCTGCCGAAATTCACCGGGGGTTTTGTCGCCGCCGCGAACACCTTCCATGAGAACCGAATGAAGCTCGCGCACCAGTCGGGTTGCAATGGGCATCTTGGGCAGCAACGCCATTCCGTGATGGATTGCAATCACGTAGTTCTGAACTTCGTGAAGATCGGAATTCTCGTCGGATGGCGGAGCCGATTGAACCTCGGCCAACAGAAGCTCGGCAACGTCGGTGCGGGTGCCTTCAATGCGGCTGGAGAGAACTGCCTCGCGACGTATGAATGCCTGTAGGAGCATATGGGTTCGCGGGATGCTGCCGCCGATTGCGAGGCCGGACAATTCGCCCAAGGCCGTGTCGGCTTTGGAAAGCGCCAAAAGAACGGACCGACTGATTTCAATCTTTGGCGGCAGATCGGCGGGTACAAACGCCCAATAGCGACCAGCGGTGC
>JBBRHH010000400.1:0-5941 GCA_038222915.1 Tepidisphaerales bacterium | reverse complement strand
CTTGCAAATGACCAGCATCGTTGCCCTCCTTTTACCGCTCGTGCTCCTACCAATTACGGCCCGGGCCACGACCATCTCCCTCTCCGATTACGGCGCAAAACCCGACAGCAATGGAGACGCCGCTCCTGCCCTTCAGCGTGCCATTGTTGAGGCGGCCAAAAACAAAGAACCGGTCACCCTCAATATTCCCAAAGGCCGCTATGACTTCTTCCCCGAACACGCCTCGCACCGCCGCTTCTTCGCGAGCAACGCCGGCGACACCGACGGCATGCACATCATTGCGGTTGACCTGAAGGGCCTCAAAAACCTCACCATCGAAGGCAACGGCGCGCTCTTCATGATGCGCGGCAAGATGACGCTCCTCGTGGCCGACGAATGCGAGAACCTCAACATCCACAATCTCGCATTCGACTTTCTCCGCCCCACCATGTCCGAAGTAAAGATTTCGGAAACAGGCGACGGATATTGGATCGGGCAGGTTCATCCCGATTCCAGATACGAGTTGAAGGACGGCAAACACGTCGTCTGGGTGGGCGAAGGCTGGAAGACCCGCCACAATCTTGGTCAGATTTTCGATCCCAGCAACACCACCACCTGGCGGTTGAACTTCGACCCGATCAACGACGCCAGCGCCGTCGAGGACGTTCGCCCCGGATTTCTTAAATTCACCGTATCAAAGGCAGTCGAAACCAAAATCGCCAAAGAGCTCAAAGTGGGCGAAACCCTGCAATGCCGCGATGTCCGCCGGGACGAAGTGGAAAACCCTAAAGGGTCGGGAGTCTTTTTCGAAATAATCATGCAGCACCCCCACGGACCCCGCGTCAGGAAGCGCAAGGAAATGCGCAGCATTGTCGTGTACCCACGACCGCAGCGCAGCGAAGTCCTGGAGCACTCCGGCCTCGCGCAGCGAGGCGACGCCCAAGCTCTGCCTTAAAACACCTCGCGCGAGACGCACTGGCGCAGAAGCTGAGAAACCGTTGAATCCACCTGCGATAGGCTGCGATGGTGTTGTCCCACAACCGGCGTCGCCCGGCCACCGCCTCGAATTGCTCAAACACTTTCACAATCCAAACGAATCCGCCCTCAATCTGACCGATTCAACCGAATCTTTTGTTTTGACAACTCGCCCCGGTCCGGACAAGCTGACAAGGTTCAGCCGGCGCTTTCTTGCGCCTGCGGCCAGCGTACCGGAAGGTTATTAGGCGAGAGATGTCCGCAAGTCCTGTCATCTTCGAATGCCCGACTTGCCGTCAGCCAGTCACGCGACCGCTGCTGCCGCTACCCGAGGGCAAGTCGGTCTGTTACGAGGACGGCCAATCTGCGATTCCCGAAGGTTTCTTCGCGCTGAGCGAAGACGACTACTGGACAGGTTCCGTTGGCTGTCCGTTGATCAACCTGTCTGATCTTGTCGGTACACGGCATCATCCAGATTCGCGCCGCAATAGCGGCTGCTGCGGTCGCGATGGCTGTGATCGCCCGAATCTTCTCTGTGGGCAAGGCCATGAGGTCGGAACGGAAAAGTCGGATCGCTGGATGGCCCATGCAGCAGTTCTGCTCTCAACGGTCACACGGCGATCGGCCCCCCAATAACCTTACGCTGCAACGGACAGGCAGTACATCGAGCGTATTGTTAAACTTAAAGTCGGTCGGCGCATTGCCGGCCATTGAACGTTGAACCGTTAACGAGCCCTCGGCAATGAGCTTTCGACGCAAAGGAAAAGACGACCACCATGCCCGCCGGAAGTGGGAAGCGTGGAGGCACGCGAACGCTGACCTGTTCGCGCGCTCCGGGTTACCAGCCGAAACATTCCGCACGCAACGGGACTGGGAATACCTGGTTCAATACGGCTACTGGTGCAAAGGGGCGTATGGCGAACATATAAACAAAATCGACTTTAGCCTCGACGAGTTGGCACCAGAACAGTTGGCAGTCTTCGAGCAGCTTCGAAGTCGGGCATCGAGCGCCGGGTGATCGGATGGATGACCCGCCACTGAGCCTTCGGGTAAGCTTCCTATCGCCTAGAGTCGGTGCGGCGCCGGCTTGGCCACGGATCGGCCTTATCGCTGTCAGCGTTTGGAGTGGCAAGATGGACGACACGGAATTGGCGCAATGGCCGGCGCGGCCTCGGCCTGAACATTGAAGCGGTGGCCGCAGACATTCGCGAGCACCTCGCCTCGATTCCATCACGCGAAGAGGTCTACGGCTACGCCATTCTGCCCGGCGATCCAACCACCTCAGCTGACGGGGCCATGAATTCATTGGTCGCTGCATACAATCGCGTCGGCGACCTCACCATGGCTCCCGATGAAACCGAATTTGCGTACTACAAATATTCGGTCGATGAATGGCAACATTGGGACTTTGGAAAATTCCCTCGCAGCGATTCCGTTTTGGTGTCCCTCAACGCTCAATTTGCCGCTGCACATCAGAAGAATGCGGATGATTATGAGATCGACGACTTTGAAGACGCGTACTGGAAATCGCTGCTAAGCGCAATTCTCGATGGCCTCGCAACCGTAAAGCGCGAGGGGCGGTTCGGCCAAAACGTCGAGTTCTTGGCAATTTGGATTGCCGATTCGGACAATCCAATTGTCCCAGAGTCAGTGCGCCACCACAACTCGTCGAAGGTAGTTGAGGAGTTTTTCAGCGACTTCGGCAGTGCCGGTTAACCAAACACGGCACCGCAACCGGGCAACGCCGGTCCTCGCAATTCGACCGCTGGTCGTCGGCCCCGGCCGGTGTATGTTGGTCAGTTATGCAGCACGGGGAGCACAATGTCTTCGACGCTTTCGCGGACAATCATCCGATCGGGACGAAGCTGCGCGGCCGCGCAACCACCGTCCGCGAATTCGGCGCGTTCTGCGAACTCGCCGAGGGGGTCGAAGGGCTGCTCATGGTCATCGATTTTGATGTGCCGCGTCCGAAAACATTCCCCAACGACTACCCTCGAATCGGAGACGTGATCGACGTCCGCGCTGACTTCATGAACCGCGAAGCGCGCAAGATCAGGCTGACTCAACTTTGGCCATCGCGCTCGAGCCAATCTGCAACGCAGTGACCCGCGGGTGATGCATAACCCGCGAATGCAGCAGTGGACCGAGCCGGCGGATAAGCTTCTTGTGGTTCGAGCGCCTGCGCGGAATTGCTCGTGTGATACGCGACAGGCGAGCGTCGATTCCCGAAGATGTTTCTCCATATGCCCGAGATTCGAAACTATCGTCGATTCGGCGGACGCTACATGCTGCTCAATGTAGTCAGCATGTTGCCGTTCGTGCCGGTGCTCCTCTTCATGTGTCATCGGGCGTCGAACGTGCAGTTTGACACCCAGTTCTGGCTGGCAACCGGCCTGTTCGTGGCAGGCGGGATTTTCGGCCTCTGGTGGCAGGCGCGTCGGTCCCGCCGCATGAAATGCCCGCAATGTGGCACGCTGATCGTCCGAACGGATCACCCCGCACCCAATCAGCCGATCGACTTTGTTTGTGCGCATTGCGATGTGAAGTGGGTCACCGGGCTGAGTGTTGCCGACGACTGACGGCGTCTCCGCCCGCCCGGCCAATCAAGAAGCACCCAACCCCCAAACGAATCCCCCCCAGCCCCGCTCGCCAACTCCGCGCAACTCCCGACAGTCAATCAGCACCAAAAATTCTCTTGACGCCAACCTCACGAATGATAGCATAATGTTTGGTATGGAAGAAGCGACGAAAAATCAACCGGGATCAGGACGGCCCACGCATGCGGGAAATGATCCACCACCCGCGTCGAAAGCGTGTCGTTTCTGTGTCCATCATGGTCTGGTTGTGTGCCGTTTCATGGTCGGTTGTGTGTCGGTTGTGTGCTGGTTGTGTGTCGATTATGTGTCGGTTTTTCCGCACCAATCGCAAAGCTTAGCGATACCGAACCAATTGCAATCAATACACTTACACTTTCACCACCAACAAGAACCGACGCGCAACCCAATTGCGCGCAAAAAACAGCGCCGTTCCATCCTTCCAGTCTCCAGCTAGACAAAAGAAGGAAAGGACAAATGATATGACCACCGACCCCACCCGCACCGTAATCGTCACCTGCCACTTCGAAGCCTCACCCGAGCGTGTCTTCGACGCCTTCCTCCATCCCGACACCGCCCGCAAATGGCTCTTCGCCACCCCCGCCGGCCAGATGATCCGCGCCGAAATCGACTCCCGCGTAGCCGGCCAATTCACCTTCACCGATCGCCGCGACGGCCAGGACATCGAACACGTCGGAACCTACCTCGAAATCAACCGCCCCAGTCGCCTCGTCTTCCAGTTCGCCGTCCCAAAATTCTCCGACCAATACACCAAAGTCAGCATCGACATCCAACCCGCAAAAGACGGCTGCCAACTCACCCTCACCCACGAAGGCGTCCTCCCCGACTACGCCGACCGCACTCAGGCCGGCTGGGGCAAGCTCCTGAGCGCCCTCGCCGCCAACGTAGACCCCAACGCCGCCTACGCCATCATCACCGATCCCAACACCATCCAGTTCCAGCGCCTCCTCCCCGGCCCCATCGAACGCGTCTGGTCCTATCTCGCCGACGACGAGAACCGCGCCAAATGGTTCTCCACCGGCCACATGGACCCCCAACCCGGCGGCCAAATGGAAATCGCCTTCCTGCACGCAAAGGCGTCCAAACAATCCGCCCCCATCCCCGACAAATTCAAAACAATAGAAAACGGCATCACCGTCCACGAGCGCGTCGTCCACTATGATCCGCCGCACCGTTTGACCTGGACTTGGGGAAGCGGATCGGAACATGCATCCGAAGTCACCTTCGAGCTTTCGCCGAAGGACGACAAGGTCCTGCTGACACTCACGCATCGGCGTCTGACGGACAAGGCCACAATGGCCGACCATGCCGGAGGCTGGCATACGCATCTCACTGTATTGGTTGAAGTTCTCAACAACCGTGAACCAAAAGCATTCTGGTCAATCTTCACGGACACCGACGGCGTCTATCCCGCGCGAATCCAGTAGTGGAAAGACTAAGCCCAGATCACCACGAACCGGTATCCACCCCAAGCGCCTCAGCCATCAGCAAGGCAATATGTGTCACTTTCGTTTCAACGCCATGTCGGTTGCACATGCCCGCAATGTTCATGGTGCATCCCGCGTCATTGCAGATGGTGACCTGTGCCTTGGTATCTGCGATGCACTTGATCTTGTCTTCTACAATTGCGCCGCTAATGGCCGGATACTTCATTGCAAATGTTCCGCCAAACCCGCAGCACTGATCCGTCTTCTCCAATGGCTTGAAGTCGACGTTGCCGATCTGCTGAAGCATGCGCACGCCCTCGTCCTTGACGCCAATACCGCGCAGGTGACAGGTGTAGTGATAGGTGATCGTCGTCGGATCCTTCAGCGACAGCTTCGACAGATCCACCTTCAGGACCTTGTCCAGAAACTCCACGAACTCATAGGTGCGCGAACAGACTTTGTGCATTCCGGTTTCCCAGGCCGGGTCACCGTGAAGCAGATGGTGAAAATGCTCGCGCACCATCGAGCAGCAGCTTCCGCTGGGCGTGACCACGTAATCGTAAGGCTCAAACACCTCGACGAATTTTTTTGCAAGCTCCGCGGATTCCTTGTGAAACCCGTTGTTAAAAAAGGGCTGGCCGCAGCAGGTCTGTGCTTGCGGAAAGTGGACAGTGCAGCCAAAGTGTTCCAGCAATTTTGTGACGGCAATGCCAACCTGTGGATAAAACTGGTCGGTCAGACAGGTAACGAAGAGAGCGACATCCATAAGCGTTTACAGTATGCTTCCCGCGGACCCAAAGACAAGGAAACAGCAATGCCATCGACGCCGCCCGAGCGGCCTGACAACGTCGCCCCAAAATCATCCGGCCCCAGCTCAACCAAATCGTCGAGAAAGCTACTTGGCGATCGCGCTGAATCATCCTTGATTTTCAGAAGCGTGCGCGT
>JBBRHH010000399.1:0-5944 GCA_038222915.1 Tepidisphaerales bacterium | reverse complement strand
CGGGCGGAATTGACGCGACCGGGACCTCGGGCAATAGATCGCGCAATCGCCTCCAGAACGCCGACGGGCCGATCGCCTTGCCCTTTTCACTGGCCGTGGTCCGGCTGACGTACAAGCTTTCGGAGGCACGGGTGAAGGCGATGTAGCCCAACAGTTCTTCGTCGAGCAAAAGACGTTCGGTTTCCGGATGGATGTCGAAATCCCGGCGGCGAAGTTCGCTTCGCTCGGTATCTGACAAAACCGAGCTTTCTTTCGCGGCGTATGGAAATACGCCTTCGTTCAATCCCAGGACCAGCACCGCGCGCACGGCCGGGGTTCGTGTTCGGTCGACTTGCCCGACCAGCACCTCATCGACGGTCGGCGGCGTGAGAGCCAGATCGAACGTTTCAAGTGCCGATTCCAATACCTCGTCGAAATCCGCGAGCGTCATCTTTTCGTCGCCGAGAAGCTCGACGAATTGATCGAAGAGGCCGCAAAGTTCTGTCCAGACTTGCTCGTGTTCTCCCGCTTCTTCCAGCCGTCCGGCGTTGCGGGCGGAATTGATCCAGTTGGAGAGCGTGTGGCGAATGCCAAAGCGGTCCAGCAGGGCAAACACCTCGGCCGCGATATCGCGAACGGCGTGGGCCGCGGTGGATTCAAACTCTTCGATGAAGGGCTGAATGCGATCTGACAAAATGCGCCGGTGGCGATCCATCTCGCCCGCCTCGACTTCGCCCGGCGACGGCCCGTCGTCCTCGGTGCTTCGCGTCAAGAGGTGGCGACGATACTGCCACGCCTCGGCGGCCCGCCACGCGGCGCTTCGCACGCGGTGTGCAAGCGCATAATTCTCGAGCGCATCCGCCTCGCTCAGCGATAGCTTCGCCAGCCCGGACTTGATCAGGACCATCACTGCTTCGTGAGGCCAGTCATTCTGAGCAATTGACAAGACCGCCCGCAGGAATTGCAGCAGTGGATGATGACCCATTGTTCGGCGTCGATCGACGAAGTAGCGAATGTTATGCTCGCGGAAACTGGCGTTGATCAGGTCGTGATAGTCGTCCATTTGTCGGACAATCACCGCTATATCCCGCAGGCGCAGTCCGCCGGCGAGGAGCTTGAGGATATGACGCGCCGCGGCGTCGACTTCGGCGCGTCGGTTGCAGGATTCAACCATCTCCACGCCGGTTGGTTCGTTACCTGAGTTGGGCGATTGGCGACGTTGTGATCCAACGCCAAATACTGCCTGCTCGACGCGCTTGAGCGATTCATTTCCACTCCGATGGTCCAATTCCAGGCGGATGGGCGGTTCGAGCGGCACACCTTCGTCGCGCAGCGTGTTCATCAGCCGGCGGCATGTGTCTTCGGTATGGTGAAACAGCCCCATCTCGTGCGGCCGGGCGGTGCTTCGGAGCACCGGCGAATTGGGCTCCATGAGGAGCGTCACATCCACACGATTGCAGACCATTCCCAGTCGAGCGATCATCCGCCGCTGCAGTTCGTCGAAATCCATGAAACCGTCGACGAAGACCGTCGCGCCGCGAATAGCGACTGAGCGCTCGAGGCAGCTCAGGATGTGCGATGTCCTCCGCGCCGGATCGAGACGCTCCTGTCCCAGGTATTCCGTATACCGGCCATACAACAGCTGAATATCGTGCAGCTTGGCGAGCAGCGTATCTTCTTCGAGTTGCGCGGGGCTTTGACCATGCGACAGCTCCTCCAACAGAGCATCAAGCTGCCCGGGATCTTTTCCGCAGCGTTCAAATTCCGCGATCGCGCCATCCACTTTCGCGGCCAGGCCCACATGTCGCGCCACGCGATGGAAGAACTTCAGCTTGTCCGCGTTTTCGCGCAACAGGTGACCAATGATCATCTGCCGGCCTTGCGCGGTGATCTCCGCTGCTGCCCCGCCGCCGCACTCCTCAATTAAATCCCGCCCAAGTTGATCGAAAGACAAAACACGCGCCCGGCAGTATCCCGCCAGCCCCGCCGCGCAGGTCAATTCGCGCTCCGCGGAAAACGTCGCCTGTTTCGGGAGAATCCAATAGATCGACGGCCCTAGAGGCTCTTCACGCAGCATCCCCACGATCTGCTGGAAGCAGTGCCAGGTTTTCCCGGCTCCAGCGCGCCCGACGATGAAACGAACAGCCATGGCCGGACCATATCCCTGTGAGACACCCCCAACAACGATCCATGCATTTTTGCGGTCAGTTGGCCGCCCGCGTAAAGCCAACCTGTGTTGGCCACGCGCCGGTGCTGGAGCCCGGTGCGAAGGTGATCTCACTCGAATCACCGAATTTCGCAAATTCCTGTTTGATCAACAGCGGCGTTTTCGTCCCATCCGGCGCGACTTCCTCGCCTTTGACATTGTAAACGCCCAGCGGAATGTCCTGCAGGTTGCTGTTCTTCAGGCCGTTCAGGAGAGGATCGTATTCACGTGTGAACGTCAGTTCTTTTCCGTCACTGCCGTCGACCATTTTCCCTTTTGGCGTGAGGGTGAATACACACTTTGTGCCCTTGGCCGCGGCCGACATCGATTTCTTGATGTCTTCTCGATAAAACTGAAATTGCATGGTGACGCTGCACCCGTACCAATGCGTAAAGTTGGCCTCGTCAGCATCCTGCCCGGCCCGCAATCCTTTCAATTTCCATAGATAATCCTGCACGATGGGCTTATCCGATTCGCGGTCGGATCGATCGTCCCCGACTGCTTCCAGCTTGAACAAAAAGTGATTTCCGTTGAATGGAACATCAATTTGAGATCCGCCAAAGTGATATGTTCCGTCCACCAGTTTCTGCTCGTACGAGCCGTCCGCGTTGATCTTCGGCGAATAGTTCAGCTTTTCGCCGCTCTTGCTGCTGATGCCTTCGATCCACACGGATAGCTTCGCCCCGGACGCGGCTATCGGCTTGCCGTCTTCCGTCGTCAGGTGCCCGGTCGCATAACCCGACTTACTCATCGACTTTGGGGTGTTGCTCGCTTTACCTCCGTCCGTGGAATTGCTCTCCGTTGATGAGCCCGACTCTTTCTTGCTGCATCCGAATCCGGTGCTCGCAATAAATATAAGAACAATAAAAAATCGGACCCCACACATCAAGCCGCTCATGAACGCTCCTTCGTTGATCAGCCACCGGATCACATCCAGTGGAAGTACATCCCCATGGCGAGCAGGCATCCGATGCCGCCGCAGATCATTCCCGCGATCGCCATTCCCCGGCCGCCGCCTTCTGAGCCGCTCTTGCTCACCTGGCTGTACCCGATCGCACCGAAAATGATTGCCAGGATCGGTGCGACCACGGTGCAGAATGCGGGAAGGCTGATGATGCCGAGCACCAACGACGCTACACAGAAACCGTTGCTCGCGCCCGACGCTTCCACCGTCGTGCCTTCCATCGTGAATGGCATGCCGCACAATTTGCAGTTGTTCGATGTGATCGTGCTCTGTCCGGAACAACGCGGACATTGAATGGTCTGTTTCCCGTCCGTCCCGCGATTGATCTTTGGAGCCCGATCGCCGGCCGCAGCGTAGGCGTGCACGGGATGCGGGTCCTGCTTGATGATCTGCCGGGTCTTGGGGTCGATCAAACGCCCATAGCGGTCGAGAATCGGAATCGTGATCCGATTGCCGCAGGTCGGACACTGGCCTTCCTGTGCCGCCATCGATTCCGTTGCTTCCAGGCGCGAGGAGCAATAGCCGCAGTTGAAACCGTACCGCCGGCCGGTCGATCGCATGCCCGCGAATTGATTGTTGTAATGTTGATGTCCGGCGCCGGGGCGCGCCGCGTTCGCGGCTCCCAGTTCGTCCAGTGCACTTAACGGAGGTGGTCCACCGGCCGCGTCGGGCACCCTGAGCGTGGTCGCACACATCGGGCAACGAACCATCTGGTGCGCTTGAGATTCCTCAGCGCTCAGTGGCGTCTTGCAGGTCTTGCAGGGGAAAACGATCATGACCCAACTCCATGATAGACCGGCGAGCGGCTTTGGCAAAGGAAAGAAGAAACTGCGTCTGCCCCGGGTGGGAATGCGCACGATCGGATTCCCGAATTTTCTCATATCGCCTTCATTTGCGATCTGTATAATCCCCCCCGAACCGCGCCGTCCTCGAACCGGGAGCGTGCGATGTCATGGGACGTACAACTCGTGCCGCGAAGCGTCGAATCCAATGATCAGCCACTGGGTTCGCTGGATGATGTCATCGGGGCTATCCGATCGGTTTTTCCGGAAGTGGTCTTCCAACAGCAGGGCCATGATGCCCGGGCGATGATGGAAGAATCGATCGCCCGCCTCCGCGATAGCATTCTGAAGAAACGCGAAGAACTTCCCGCCGAATTCGATCGCATGGCTTCCTCGCAATGGACCAGCGGATCGCTCGAAGGCGAACGGTTTTCCATCGAAATTCAGTGCATGGGGGCGCCGGGCGTGGTCGAATACCTCAGCCTCGCGGTCCGTGGCGGGGACAACGCCGTTGCCGCCCTGAAACGCATCGCCGACGCGCTCACCTGCCGCGCGATTGACGAAGGGACCGGCCGGGAGATCAATTTCTTTGGCACTGATGAGCCGGAGTTGCGCGACCTGCAGGCGATGCGCAGCCGGGGCGTGCTTAGCTTTGGCGAGGTAGAAGATTAACGCGCTATTGAACCGGGGGAGCCGGGCGGCCGCTCAGACCTTACTCAAACCAAGATCCTCGTAGATCGCGGCTGTCAGGGCCTGCACCCGCTCCTGGTGCCGTGCTTCTCCGGCCATCCCATTGAGGATGTAGGCCGTGACGAGGCCGTGCTCTGGATCCGCCAGACCACCCGTCGACATCGCGCCCCCATGCCCAAACGCTCGCGGGGATGCGTATGGTCCAAAGCCGTACGGCATGTGCGCGTCCGGCGCAGGCGAATTGACCATGAAGCCCAGTCCCCAATCCATCACATGCTTGAAGGTATTGTCGTACATGCCAGTGCGATGCCGCGATACCATCGCCTCAACCGTCTGTGGCAACAAGATGCGCGCGGCTTCCAGCTGCCCATGGCCGAGCATCATCTCGTAAAAACGCCCAAGCTCGCGCGCCGGCCCGTGGGCTCCGCCGCCGGGACGGGCCACAGTGCAAGAGGCTTGTGAATCAAGCGTCGTGGCAACCGCTGCTCCCTTCTCAGTGTTGTGCATGATTCCCAGGCGATTGCCGAACGCGGCATATTCTGCGGCGGTCACCGCAAAGAAGGAATTGTTCATGCCCAGCGGTGCAAAAATCTCCTCGCGCATGAACTGTGCAAAATCCCGGCCATCCAGTCGCCGGATCAACTCCGCGAGGACAAACCAGCTTGTGTGCAGGTGATAGCCCGCTTTTTTGCCCGGCGTCCAGCTTGGCTCCTGGCGAAGATTGATAACCCGCCCGATGATTTCATCCCAGGAATGATCAGGCCAGCCGGTTTCGCCACCGCGAAATCCGGCTGTATGCGTGAGAATATGCCGGATGGTGACTGCACCCTTGCCGTTGGCCGCGAACTCCGGAATGTGCCGCGTCACGAGATCGTCCAACTGCAGCAGGCCCCGCTCCCACAATATCGCTATCCCCACCGCCACGATTGGCTTTCCCGCTGAAAGCCAGAGCATGATCGTCTGGGGCGTCATCGCGACGCCGGGCCGGGATTCGCCTATGGCCGAGTCTTCAACAACCTCGCCATTGAGCGAAACATAAAGCTGGGCACCAATGTGCCGGCCGTCACGAAGCCCTGACTCAAGCACTGCACGACAACGGGAAAGCATCCAAACATCATCCCCGCATTTCAATCGCTGTCGAGCCGCGACATAGCTTGTTTTCACATCACCCTGCACCAGAAGTGTTGTATCGCAGTAGAAATGTCCTCTTCTTATCGCAATAGAAATGTCCTCATGTGCTTTGGGTTATTCCAGGGCGATGGGAGTATTGACGATGAGCTTGAAAGAGCGGCGGCGATTGATTGTTCTGGGAGAAGCTGACCC
>JBBRHH010000398.1:0-5949 GCA_038222915.1 Tepidisphaerales bacterium | reverse complement strand
GGTGCGGCGGTTGCTGGAGCAGGGTTTGGTTTGCCGCAACGGGAGATTGATGGGGGCGGGCGACAAGGGGAGACTTGTTCAAATTGAGGATCGCGTTGAGGTCTTTCCGTTTCAGACGGCGCGGGAGATGCGCCCGATTGCCCAGGTGGAACTGGAGCTGACGGTGCTGGCGTCGGGCGCAGGATGGATTGTGGTGGACAAGCCGGCGCGGGTCGCCGTGCATCCGTTGGAAGAGGCGGAGGGCGGGACGGTATTGAATGCGGCGGCGGCGCGGTTTCCGGAGATGGTAGGTGTAGGCGAGGGCGGGTTGCGGAGCGGGGTGGTGCATCGGCTGGATGTGGATACTTCGGGGGCGCTGGTGATGGCGACGGATCAGGCGACGTGGGAAAAACTGCGCGAGGAATTTCGGGCGCATCGGGCGCGGAAGACTTATCGCGCGATCGTGGAGGGGAAAGTGGCGCGGGCGGGGCGCGCGGATATGCGATTGGTTATTGGACAGCATCGGCCGGCCAAGGTGCGGGTAGTGGAAGAAGGAGAGACTGTGCCGGCAGGAACGCGGTTGTGTGGGTTGAGTTGGCGCGTGGTTGAGGGGCTGCGCGGGGCGACGCTGGTGGAGGTGGAACTGGAGACGGGGTTTTTACATCAGATCCGCGTGATGTTTGCGGCGACAGGGCATGCGGTGCTGGGGGATGGGCTGTATGGGAGGCAGGTCAGCGGGATGCGGCAGATGCTGCACGCGGCGTGGGTAAAGGCGGGCCCGGCGGCGGCGGCGAGTCCAGATCCGGCGGATTTTGCGGCGTGTCTGGCGCGGCTTCGGGGATGACTATTTTTCGATGCGGTAGAGCGCTTTGTCAGTGCGGATGAAGATGGCTTTGCCGGCGATGGCCGGCGACGCGAGGATTCGCCCGTCGAGCTGGTTTTCGGCGACCGTGTCAAGCTTCTCGCCGGGGCGGATGACGGTCGTGACGCCTTTTTCGCTGCTGGCGTAGATGAGGCCCTGGGCGAAGACGGGCGATGCGCTGTAGCCGCTCCCGGTGCGGGCCTGCCAGACGTCCGTGCCAGTGGTTGCGTTGATGCAGCGTGCGATGCCGTTGTCGGAGACGACGTAGATGCGGTCTTCAATCAGGAGCGGGGAGGGTTTGGCGGGGATGCCCTTTTTTGTTTTCCAGAGCATGCCGGTCGGGGCGATGTCGCCAGTTGCGCCTTCGATCTTCAAGGCCCAGAGCTCAGACTGATCGAAACCGGTGCAGATGTAAGCGATGCCCTTGGCGTAGACGGGGCGGGGAACGTTGGAATAGCCGGGGATGTTACACCACCAGATTTCGGTGCCGGTGCCGGGGTCGTAGCCGCTGATGCGCGATGCGCCGATGCTGATCAACTGATCCTTGCCGGCGACGGTGGCGACGAGGGGCGTACAGTACGATTTGCGGCGATCGTTGGGCGTTGACGAGAAGTTGAACGAACGGTTGGTTTTCCAGGCGATCTTGCCGGTGGCCTTTTCCAGGGCGGCGATGTACTGCACATCCATGCCATCGCAGTGGAGGATGAAGAGATTCTTGTAAATGATCGGCGTGGAGCCGGGACCTTCCTTGTGGTCGAGCTTCAACTCGTTGGATTTCCAGACGGTAGCGCCTGTGGCGGTGTCGAGGCAGGCGTTGCCGTAATTGCCGAAAGAGAGGTAGACGCGGCCAGTCTCGAGGACAGGAGTGGGAGACGCGTAGGAGTTGAAGCCGTTTTTCTTGTCGGGCTCGACGTGAAATACTTCAATATCGTGAAGGATTTTGCCGGTTTCGCGGTCGACGCAGATGGCGCGGAGGGAACGGCCGGCCTCGGTGGCGGTGGTCATCCAGATTTGTTTGCCGAGAACGACGGGGGACGACCAGCCTTCGCCGGGGATGTCGGTCTTGAATTTGATGTTCTTCGATTCGGACCATTCGGTGGGGAGATCGGTGCTGTCGGAGAAACCCTGCTGGGTGGGGCCGCGGAACTGGGTCCAATTGTCAGCTGCGAAGGCCGCGGCGGAGAGGCAGAAAAATGGGATCAACCAGATTTTGTTGTTCACGCGTTTGAATCTCCTTGGCTGAAGATGATACAGCGAATCGGGTGGGCTGTTATATGTGGAAACACAGTCGCACACGCTCTTTCAAAGGCGTGTGCGACTGGAATGAATCAAAATTTGGACCGCGTTCATCCCGCCTTGCGGGCGGAAACGCCGGCGGCCTTGGCAAGTGCCGCGGCCTTGTCGACCTTTTCCCAACTGAAGCCGCCGTTGGCGGTGGGGATGCGGCCGAAGTGGCCGTGGCGGGCGGTTTCCTTGTAGATCGGACGGAGTAGGTCGAGGTGCTTGATGATACCGCGCGGGGTGAGCGGGAAGTGCTGCTTGATCAGCTCGGCGATCTGGTCTTCGGGGAGGACGGCCGTCCCTTCGGTGGAGACGGTCACGCTGACGGGATTGGCAACGCCGATCGCGTAGGCAAGCTGAACTTCGGCGCTGTGGGCGAGGCCGGCGGCGACGATGTTCTTGGCGATGTAGCGGCCCATGTAGCAAGCGGAGCGATCGACCTTGGACGGATCCTTGCCGGAGAATGCGCCGCCACCATGGGCCCCGCGGCCGCCGTAGGAGTCGACGATGATCTTGCGGCCGGTGAGGCCGGTGTCGCCGTGGGGGCCGCCGACAACGAATTTACCGGTGGGGTTGATATGGAAAATGATGTCGTCGTTCCAAAGCTTTTTCGGAATACTGGGACGGATGACGTGCTCGATGATTTCGCGCTTCGCCTTTTCGGTGACGACGTCCTTCTTCTTGTCCAGGACGGATTCATCGTGCTGGGTGGAGATGACGACGGTGTGAACGCGCGTGGGGCGCTCGTTGACGTATTCGATGGTGACCTGGGATTTGCCGTCGGGGCGCAGCCAGGGAAGTTTTCGCTTGGAGCGCACCTCGGCGAGACGCTCGACAAGGCGATGGGCGATGTGGATCGGGAGGGGCATTAGGGTGTCGGTTTCGGCGCAGGCATAGCCGAACATGAGGCCCTGGTCGCCGGCCCCCTGCTCCTTGTCGTTGTCGTCTGCCTTGTCGACGCCGCGGGCGATGTCGGGCGACTGGCTGTGGATGGCGGAGAGGACGCCGCAGGACTGGTAGTCGAAGCCGATGTCGGGATGGGTGTAGCCGATTTCCTTGATGGTGTCGCGGGCGATCTGGGCCGCGTCAACGTAGGCCTCGGTGGTGACTTCGCCGGCGAGAACGACCTGGCCGGTGGTGACAAGGGTTTCACAGGCTACGCGCGACTTGGGGTCTTGTGTGAGGATGGCATCCAGAATGGCATCGCTGATCTGATCCGCGACCTTGTCGGGATGGCCCATGGTGACGGATTCGCTGGTAAACAGGTGGGTGCTGCGCCGGAAATCGAGAGACACTTTTGCTCCTTAAAAACATTGGATGGGCGATGGCCTGAAGGCAGAGGATCGCCCGCGAAGCGAGACTCAAATTAATACGGAAAACCGAGTGAAAAACTGTACTGGCACGCATGTTGGCATGCAAGCGTAGATGAGTCGGTGCGGCGGAAAAGCTTCTCCTCCGCGGACTTGACTCAATCCATGATGCCCACGATAATTCCGGACGCATTTGAGGGACAGTTACTGTTCTATATCGGCCAATTTCGGATTACCTAGGCGTTCGAAACGGTCAATTTCACCTCAAATCGACAGTAAACGCCCCCATCGTCTAGTGGCCTAGGATATCTGGTTCTCAGCCAGAGGACACGGGTTCGACTCCCGTTGGGGGTACTCAACCCGCCACACGGCGGGTTCTTTTTTGCGCATCGCGGACCGCGACTAGCGGCTCTGGGTCGGTTTATATGAGATATGGTCTACGGCGGAAATCGAGAGTCCATAGTATGAAATCGACTTTGAACATTCCGGCAATTGAGGGCTTGGAGTGCAGAGCTCTTTTTTCAGCCGTCCCGGTTGTGCTTCTATCGACAGACTTTACGCGACCCGTCGTAAGCAGCGCGCTGTTTCATCGTCCTGCGTTTGCGGATGGTGGGACGTTCTATGGCCGGACGCAGCAGCGTACTTCGGACAACGAACCGTTGCCAGCGACGAAGCGGGGTCAGGCCGATCTGGTGGTGAGTTCTTACAATCCTACTCAGGTTGCTGGGTCGCCTTCTTTCTATGGGACTGAATTGGTGACGAATAGGACTTTCAAAGTGACCAAGGCGGGGGCGGCGCTTGAGATGATCGTAAGGGCTCGGTTGAGCGGGCCGCTCAGAGGCGGATTTATCGGCGGGATTTTCTTCTACAAGCTGAAGCCGAACGGCCAAGACCATGATGAGGCCGATTTTGAACTGTTGAGCAATTACCGTGGGAAAGTCGGCACGAATGTTTACGGCAACGAGCCGCTCGGAAGCGGCAGGTTTAATTTCGCGGCCCTGCCCGCCGGGCTGGATGTCACGGCGTGGCACACGTATCGAATTCTGCTGTCGCAAACGCGCGACGAATGGTTTATTGACGGGAAGCTGGTTCGAACAGAAACCCTCAATGTGCCGCAAGGCCCCGTGCAGGCGCACTTCAACATCTGGGCACCGGCCGCGGATTTTTCGCAGGCCTACAGCGCACGCAACAAACCGAGTGCACGTCCCGGCGCAAACCGGGATTTCCATCTGTTCCTCGACTCGGTGCGCATCCGGCGAATCTCGCTGTTAACCTTGTGAGCCACAACGGCGATCGCGTGCGTCGCGGCTACAGCGACCCCGACTTAAACGTCCATTCGTCGAATGAATCCTTGTAGAGGAAGAAGGCATCACGAGAGCCGTCGCCGATGACGGTTTGTTTCTGCTTGTCGTTGCCGACGTACTTGACGATCGTCACCACCGCCTTGGCGCGATAGACGGAACGGGCCAACTCGCCGCGTCCCATCTGCTTCTCCATCAATGCCGATCGGAATGTTGGGATTCGACACGCATTGTCACCTACGGCTCGGTACAATTCAGTGGTCTACCGTGGCATGCACGCCGCGCACTTCTTGAAGGAGATCAACATGCGTAAGCTAATGGTGTCTTGCAGTCTGCTATTTGCAAGCGTGGCTTGGCCTCAGCCGTCGGGGGCTTTTGAGCAGCCAGGTGCGTCTCCCGAGGCATTAAAGGCCCAGATCGATCAGTTGAAGGCGGCGAAGCCCGCTTGGCGCGGCATCGCCTGGAAGAGTTGCCTGATCGAAGGTCTCAAGGAATCCAGGGAAACCAAAAAGCCGGTACTGCTGTGGATCTTCATCGACCGGCCGATCGACGATGCGCGCTGCTGAGTATTTGCCGGCGCCGCCCGTGAGGCGGTTTTCTCCAATCCCGACGTGATCAATCGCATTAACGCGGACTTTATTCCGGTTGCACTGAAGGCAGGCCTGGTGAACGGGCCGCCCGACGACGCCGAGGGCGAGCTTTATCGGGAGATCGAGCGTTCGAAACCCGCGCCGCAGGGCATCTGCGTCGTCAACTCCGCGGGCAAGGTGCTGAACTGGACGCTGATGTTCGATGACGACAAGAGCGTGCTCAGCTTTTTCGATCATGCCAAAGAACGGTTCATCAAGTACCCCGACGCGAAGAGGCCGGTGACGGCGGAAGTGTACGAGAAGTTCCCGAGCACCAAGCGCAAGGACGTGGAGGACAGCGGTAGAGTGTTGCCCGTGCTGGACCGACATCCCGAGGGGAAACGCTGTCCGGCCGAGCCGGCGCTGCGCACGGGGACGGTCGCGGTGCGACTGATCGGACGAGCGCTCGACAAAGCTGGCAAGCCCGTGGCCGACACGGTGCGGCAGGAGAACTACATCGAAGATCGATTTCACATCGCCGTCGCGATGCAGGAGCAATTGGGCAAGGCGCTGGCGGCCGCGGGGAAGAGCCCAGTGAGGCTTCCAATCGAAGTTACCCGTGTCTGGGTGAAGCAAACCTACATGGG
>JBBRHH010000397.1:0-5953 GCA_038222915.1 Tepidisphaerales bacterium | reverse complement strand
CGACCTGTGACCGACCAGTAAACGACTACTAACCGACCACCAACCGACCGCGCCGCGGAAGGCAGATTTTAGAGTGCGGATTGCAGAGTTGGGGAGGGGAGAGGGGAGGCACGAAGGCGCGTAGGCACGCAGGAGCGAAGTGGGAAGAGGGGCGGATTGTACGGTCGCTGTCGCTCTATCAGAATTGTGGTGCATGGGGACCCCTCTGGTTTTGCCCGAGGCGCGTTTGCGGACCGGGCGGCGCGGAGTCGCCTGTTTGGCTCCTCCGCTGCTGTGTGTATTTAAGCTGCTTGTTTGGTATTTGTCAAGTTCTGGAATGGGCGCGATTCGTTGATGTGTTCCGGGGAGGGGAAACGCGAACCGCCAAGAGCGCCAGGGGACGCCAAGGAAGAGGCTTTTGGCTGGTCTCGTTGATGGGGGCGCTTGGCCGCGAAGGGACCTCCCGCCCTCGATCCAGCGATACTGGCCGATGATGCTCCACTAGAACGGGCGGGTGCCAAATACGCCAAAGACCCAAAGAAGAAGCACGATTAGCAGCACGGTCCCCAGCGAGATTCCATGGGTGCGATAGGCCGGCCTGTACGCGCCGCCACCAAAACTCATGACCACGAGAACGATGAGGACAATGAAGAGGATGAGCATGTCCGCATCGTCGTACAAACGGCCGATCCGCGTAACGTGCAAAGTCAGATTGTGCGCAACGCAGTTGTAGCCGATCCGTGCACACGCAATTTCAGAACGGACCGGAGGCTTGCGGTGCCGTGGATGCGATCAGAGTTGCCGGGTGCGGGGATGCGGGATGCGGGTGGGTGAGTTTCCGGAATTGACTCCCGACGCCTTCTGACTAATGGGGCGTGGGGGATGCGGGAATATCGACTCCCGGTACCTTCGAATTGTCCCCGGTACCTTCGAATTGTCCGGTACCTTTGAATTGTCTGCGGCAGACCACCGATGGTCGAAAGCTTCTATGCGACTGGCCCGTGAATCTCCCGCGCAGCTGGAATGAGCTTTTGCGGGCGAAACTGGCTGATGCGGAAGTGGAAAGACTCCATGCCAGCGTCAAACGCGGCCACCCTTACGGCTCGGATGCGTGCATCCGCCGGACTGCGGATCGGCTCGATCTTGCCTTCACGCTTAGAGGGCGGGGATGGCCGAAGATGGCTCCTGCGAGGGGGAGGGGGGAGGGGGATGTGGACTTATTATGAATGTCCCCTTCTCTTCCTTGGATCTACGCTGCTGCGTCTATTTAAGGCGATTGTTTGGTATTTGTCAAGTAGATTATGGCCACGTATGCGACAAACTTTAGTCTCGCCGCCTCTTCCCGCCGAATCGATCGGGATCGTACAGGTTGTACCCTGCTCCGCTAGCACCCCAATATCTTGGGCACAACCTGTGAATCGAGGACGTAATAGTTGACTTCCCATTTACCGCCGATACTCTTAACTCGACCTTGGCTAACAAGTCTGCTATTCGAGAGAAAATTGCCCGGATACGGGCCGGTGAGTCGCCTACTGTTCTGGATTTGTTCGCCGGTTGTGGCGGTCTCTCGCTAGGCTGCCAACTCGCCGGTGCCACGATTGTCGGCGGGGTCGAACTAGACCCTCTCGCCGCGCGCACTCACGCCCTTAATTTTCACGAGTCGCTCCCGGAGCCCCAGCGTCAAGCCCACGCGAAGGCGAGAAACATCTCGCAGACCGGCCCGCTGGCACTGATGAAGGAATTGCTGCCCAGTACCGATCCGCGCCGCGCTGTTGATATTCTTGTCGGCGGCCCGCCGTGCCAAGCGTTCGCGCGCGTCGGCAGGGCCAAACTCCGCGAGATCATGCAGCACCCCGAGGCATTTTTGAATGACCCGCGGGCCCAACTTTTCCGCGACTACGTCCGCTACGTCGAAGCACTCTCGCCGGCCGCTATCATCGTGGAGAACGTACCCGACGTCCTCAATTACGGCGGCCTCAACATTTTCGAGGTTATGGCGACGACGTTGGAGCGAATCGGTTACGAATGCCGGTATGGCCTCCTGAATGCCGTTCACTACGGCGTGCCGCAGATGCGTGAACGCTGCTTTCTCGTTGCGATTCACGAGTTCGCTGACGTCGTCCCTGCGCTCCCCGCACCCACCCACGAGCACGAGCTTCCCCGAGGCTACCAGGGAACCAGGGACGTCGCACTCCGCGCGCTCCGCGAGTCGCTATTTGACGAGTCCCACTATGTCGAGCTTCCAGTTCCCACTGGCAGACTCCGGCCTGCCGTCACGCCGAAACACGCACTCGGCGACATGCCACCCATTACCGACCACCTGCACGGGGGGTTGACGCGGGGTGCCCGCCGCTTTGATACGCCAATAGAACTTGTCGATCGCGACCCAGCCCACTACTACCGCCGCCTGATGCGGACATGGCCGAGTTTCCAGTCAGACGGCTACGTGTACGACCACGTCATACGTTACCTTCCGCGCGACTACGCGATATTCGCACGCCTCAAGCCCGGCGACCAATATCCCGAGGCCCATGCCCTGGCCATCAAGATGCGCGACGAAGCGGTTGCTGCAATCGAGGTCGAACGAGGACAGCCGCTCAACCGGGATTCAAACGTCTTCACGGAATTGACCTCCCGATTCGTACCGCCCTACGACACGGGCAAGTTTCCGAACAAGTGGCGCAAGATGGAGGCCGACCTCCCGGCTCGCACGCTGATGGCCCATCTAGGCAAAGACGGGTACAGTCACATTCACTTTGACAATAAGCAGGCGCGCACGATCAGCGTCCGCGAAGGTGCACGGCTTCAGTCGTTTCCCGATGGGTTTCGGTTTTGTGGCACTATGAACCCGGCATTCCGCCAGATCGGCAATGCCGTTCCGCCGCTCATCAGCCACGCGGTGTTCTCGCGGTTGATTGATCGTCTTACGGGTGCGAAGGCCGATCGCCATCGCCTACTTTTTGATCGGCTAGAACTCAGCTCCGGGTGCGTCAATGAACTCAACACGCGTCGCAGTAAAGCTGCTCACAAAGAGTGACATTTCCTTCTTCGCCCAGCACGTCCGCGAGTCGAAGCAGAAGGGCATCAACCTCAACAGCGAAGTCTTCGTCGAGCAGTTCTACCCTGCACTGCAAAACCGCTTCGACGCTCTGCACTTTCCGCTCACTATCGTTGGCCCCGGTGCCAAGCAGAAGCACTCCCTGAGCCGCAAGGTTGTACGAACCGAGAACGCCAAAAATTGGCGCCTCAACGGCGAGGTCATCAATGACCCGTTAGATGAGACCGGCCGATACAGCGAAATCGCCGAGGACGATTACGCAATGCTCGCCTTCGAGGGCGCAGACCGGCCTGACGCCGTCACGCTTGTAATCGTCACCGCGGCCGAAGATCCCGAGTTGCACGCCGCCATCGGAGAGCAATTCGAGTTCGCCGGTCGCCATACCATGGTCCCGGTCGTCGACCGCGATCTCTGGGACCTCATCGAAGCGACACAAGATGCCTACGCTGACCTCCATCCGCTCGATTCGCTCGTCGCTCCAGACAGCTTGGAGGAAGCGGTCTTTGGCTCCGCCGCCACCCAATCTCACACAGCCCAAGGCGATGGGCTGGGCGCAGCGGTCAGCCAAGATGCGCTCCAGCGCCAGCTCAGGGCTTCTGAAGAAACCGGCCGGCGAGGCGAAGAAGTCTTCGGTCTCTGGCTCGACGACAACGGCCACGATGAAGAATCGTACTCGTGCGTTTGCCGGGACCATGCCCGTGCGGCCTTCGACTACCAAGTCATTTCCCCGACTTGGGAAGATGCGCCTAATGGCTTGTACATCGACGTCAAAGCGACTCGAAGCGCTTTCGCCACGCCGTTTCACCTCAGCATGGCTGAAATCCGGTGGGCTGCCAGCCATGCCAACTATCGCATTGCCCGTGTCTATGCGCTCGCCACGGGCACTCCGTTCGTCACGATACTTTGCGGCATCCATGAATTCGCCAGTAGCATCATGTCAAATGTCGTTCCCCAACTGCCGCACGGCACCGCGATCGACGGATTCGAGGTATCAGCAGTTGGCTTCCCCGTCGTCGGCGGTCAGCCCCAGCCATGAGCAACCGAAATGGCCGACGTCCATAACCGTGAGCAACGCAGCGCCAACATGGCGGCCATTCGGTGCAAAGACACCAAGCCTGAAATGTTGGTACGGCGGATCGCGCACCGGCTAGGATACCGCTTCCGACTGCATCGTCGGGACCTCCCGGGCACGCCCGACCTCGTTTTCCCGAAGTTGCGAAAGATCATCAACGTGCATGGCTGCTACTGGCACATGCATTCCTGTCGGTGGGGCCGCGTAACGCCTAAAACCAACGCCAAATTCTGGCAGGTGAAGCGAACCAGCAACGCCGCGCGTGACACCCGCAACCTACGCAAACTCCGCCGTGAAGGTTGGCGCGTCCTCACCATCTGGGAATGCCAATTGAAGCTCACCGCTATCGAGGCGCGAATTGCCCGGTTCCTCAACGGCTAATTTCAGCCCTGGCTCTGGCTCGCTCGGGCCCGCGCGGTAGAGGGGCGCGCCGCTTCCCAGGTCTGGTGCGCTGGGAATTTATGTCGCTATGCTCCGATCTCTGTCTGACGACCAGACCGAAGGCGACGGCGAAGCGACGCCAATTCTGGGCACAGTCAGAGTTGTTCAGATCAATCCAGCGCGCTGGTCGGGGCCGCGCATTCCGCGAGCGCGTCACACAACTGCTTTCGGACTTGCTCCGCCGCTGCGCCCCTGGTTTGCGTGAGCCGCGGATGCCACGCTAAGGCGAGCTTCTGGTCCAAGTCCTCTAATTTCGGGTGCTCGTTCACGATATGGTCCAGCGGTGCGCTTGAGTCCCACGCCCAACGTGGCAAGACAGCCGCGAACTGACCGGTGAGAACCGCCGCCGCGCATTGTGCCTCACTCACGCACTCGAGGTGAGGCTCGAAACGTTGCCCCATTGCCTCCGCGATGCGATCGATCGATTGCCGCACGGGGCTTGCCGCGGACATTGCGGCATGTGGGCATTCCAGCAGCGCCTGTTTCAATGACATCGTTCCACGCCCACCGATGCGGTACGGCACGACGATGAAGTGGCTGACCCGGCAGATCGGCTTGAACTTGAGGCCTCGAAGTTGCGCGTCACCAGCCACCAGCCCGAATTCGAGCCTTTGCTCTTGGAGTCGGGCCACGATTTCGTCGGTGCGCAGATCCTGTAGTGTGAAACGAAGCAACGCCCCAGGCCGCCGCAACCGGGCGACGGACGGCACTACCAGCCATTGCAACAAGCTGTCGGCGGAACCGAGCCGGAAGGCCATTGCCGTCCCGAGCGCGTCGTGCTTGAACTGCATGAGACTGTGGAAATGCTCGCGCGTTAGCTTTACCAGCCGCTCGCCCGGTTCGGTCAACCGAATCGTCCGGCCCACGCGCTCGGTCAGCGGCACACCGAAAAAGGCGGCCAATTCACTGAGCCTGTGGCTCAGTCGACTCTGAAGTCCGGTTTCACCCTTGGCAGCGCGGGTCAGGCTTCCAGCCTCCGCCAGTGCGATAAGCGCATGCAGCCGCTCCAGGGACAAACCATCACGGCTGAAGAGATCCTCAAACATGCGATATCCGCATGATACCTGCGAAAGTCAAGGATAGAAACGCATGAGTTGTCGGCTATCGTTCTGGCATGACTGATATACCCACACATGCGGCGCTGGACCTGACGGGCTCATTTTACCAGGGATTTCTGGGAAAGGTGCGCGATGGCGGTACACCCATCTATGGCCCCGAGGAACAGACGGCGATTCAAGAGACGGTGTACGAACTCCTGTCGCTCAGCACCGCGACCAAGCCAGGAATGTTGCTCGGCAAAATTCAGTCGGGAAAAACAAAGACGTTTTTGGGCGTCGTCGCCCTCGGCTTTGACAACGGCTTCGACATTGCGGTCATCCTGACCAAGCCCACCACGGCGCTCG
>JBBRHH010000396.1:0-6006 GCA_038222915.1 Tepidisphaerales bacterium | reverse complement strand
GCACAACGATTCACACAAGTCGCAATGTAAAATTGAACTCTCCTCCCGAGGCGCAGCGCGGTAACAGATCTCTGGTCTGCGTTGCAATTCCCCCTCTGCGCCTCGGGATGAAACCTCTCCACTTCCAGAGCGCATTCGACGCTTCCTACTGCGGCCGAAACAGCCGGTTGCGTTTGATCATCTCCACCACCACAGGCGGAACCATCGCCTCCCAGCTCGAATCATTCGCTACGATCCGAGCCAGCACGTCGGCGCTTTTGATGCTCATGTACGATGCATCTTCCACCTGACTCGGCACGATGCGCTTCATCTCGACCAGCAGTTGATGGAGAAGGTTCCACGGCGGCGGAGGCGAAGTGTTCTCCAGCGTTTGAATCTGCCCGGTCACCGGATCGCGCGTCGGATAGACGTACATCTTCACCGATCGCTTGAACAACCGTCCCACCGACTCAAGCACTCCCCCCGGCAGATCCTTGTAATATTGTTCATCTGACACCTGGCGAATCGTCGGCAACCCAACGGCCAGTCCAATCATTCCATCGGTGTAACCCGCCAGATAGTCCGCCAACTGGTAATACGTCTCCCAACGCGAAATCAGCACGTCGAATCCAAGAGCGCCCAGAATCTCCGCGCGCGCCATGAAGTCGTCATGGTCGCTGCCGTGCCCGGGCGTAAGGCTGCGCAGGGTCATCTCCGCCAGCACCACCGGCGACCGCCCGCGCACCTCCGGCTCCTCGCGAAACTGCACCAGCGCCCGCTCCAGCAGATCGAGCGTAAGCTTGGTGGCCGGCCGAAAACTACCGCGCTCAACCAGGATCGGCATCTTGTACAAAACCTCCGACGGCTGAACCAACTCTCCCTTCGCGGTGAACATCGCCGCGTCGGTCAGGCCCTGCTCCACCAGTTGCAGGCTCACCAGACGATTGTCCACATTCGGAAAAGCCGGCCCCGACAACTTGATCATGTCGATCTCAACCCGCTCGCGCGAGAGGTCGTCTATCAGTGACAGGATGAATTCAACGTGATTCTCGCGGTGAAAAAACGCGGCATAAATCAGATTCACGCCAAGAATACCCAGTGCCTCCTGCTCACGCGTAGCCGTCGAGTCGCGCAGGTGCGCATGGATGATGATCTGAGACGGCTCTTCATTGGGCTGCGCCTGAAACCGCAGGCCCAGCCAGCCCCGTCCACTGCCGGCCTTCTGAAAACTGCGGGTAGCCACGGTGTCGGCAAACGCGAAAAAACATTTGGAATCGCCGCGCTGCCCGCGTAGTCGCTCAACCAGTTGGGCAAACTCCTGCTCCAGCATCGCCTCGAGCCGCTGCCGGCTGACGTAGTGCGTCGCAGGTCCGTAAAGCGCATCGCTCACCGACATGTCGTACGCCGATATCGTCTTGGCCACCGTCCCCGCCGCGCCGCCCACCGCGAAAAACCATCGCGCCACCTCCTGCCCGCCGCCAATTTCTGCAAATGTGCCGTATCGCTTGGCGTCAAGATTTAATGCCAGCGCCTTCTTCCGCGTGTTCACTTGTTCGCCGTTCAAAATGAATGAGCTCCTTGTATCACGCCTGCGGCAAAACCGCGGCCGCTGGAATCGAAGCCGCAGTCCCACTCTCCGCCCGCTTCCCGAATTTCCCAACGCGCTCGGCAACCATCGTAATCGCGACATACAGCACGGGCGTAAAAACCAGACCCAGAAATGTGCTGCCGATCATTCCAAAAAACACGGCCGTGCCGATCGCCTGCCGACTGGCTGCGCCCGCGCCAGTCGCCTGCACCAGCGGCAAAACGCCAAGGATGAACGCCAGCGCCGTCATCAGGATCGGCCGAAGTCTAAGCCGCGCCGCGTCAACCACCGCATCCACGATGCTGTTGCCCTTCTCCCGGTTGGCCTTCGCAAACTCAACAATCAGGATCGCGTTCTTCGCCCCAAGCCCCACCAGCAGCACAAGCCCCACCTGCGTGTAAATGTTGTTGTCCATCCCCCGATACATCAGCCCAAGCATCGCGCCGATCACCGCCAGCGGAATCGACAGGATGACCGCCAGCGGCGTAAACCAGCTCTCGTAGAGCGCCGCGAGAATGAGATAAACGATCCCAAGCGCCAGCGCAAAGACCAGCCCCGCCGTGCCCGCCGCCCGCTTCTCCTGAAACGACAGCGCCGTCCACTCAAAGCCGATCCCCTGCGGGCTCTTCTTCTTGATCATGTCCTCGACCAGCGCCATCGCCTCGCCGGTGCTCGTCCCCGGCGCATTGCCTCCGTTGAGGGCTGCCGACGGGTAAAGGTTGTAGCGAATCACACGATCCGGCCCCATCGACTCCGTCACGTTCAGCACCGAACCTAGCGGAATCATGTCGCCATCCGCATTGCGCACCTGCAACAGCTTCACCTGATCCGCGCGCTGACGGAATTTCCCATCCGCCTGCACATTCACCTGCCACGTCCGCCCAAACTGATTGAAGTCGTTCACATACGCCGACCCAAGATTGACGCTAAGCGTGCTGAACACGTCCTGCAACGACATCCCCAGCTTCTTCGCCTTCTCGCGGTCCAGATCGGCATAAAGCTGCGGCACGGCCGCGCGGTAAGCACTCGCCACACCCCGCAGCTTGGTCTGCGCATTCCCATCGGCCGACAACTCCTGCACAAACTGCTGCATCTGTTCCCGGCCAACACTCCCGCGATCCTGTAGCCGCAAATCAAAGCCCGCCGCGCTACCCACGCCATCGATGGCCGGCAGATAAAACGCCAGCACAAAGCCCTCCTGGATGCCGGCAAACTGCTTGCGCAATGTGCCCAGCAGCGAGTTGATGTCCTGCCCCTTCGGAACGCGATAGGACCACGGCTTCAGCCCACCGAAAACCACCCCGTAATTGGACCCATTGCCCGCGATTAGCGAAAACCCTTGGAACGACCCGGTATGTGCAATCCCGTCCGTCTTTCCCACGATCTGCTCAATTTTCTTAATCACCTCCAGCGTGCGCTCTTGGCTCGCACTGTCAGGCATCCGCACTTCCATCACAATGAGTCCCTTGTCCTCATCCGGCACAAAACCGGTCGGCACACGCGCAACCGTCCACCCCGTCAGCAGGCACGCCAGCACAAAGCACCCCAATGAAATCCCAATCACCGCCGGCCGCACCATAAACCTGACAATTCGTGCATACAGCCCGGCGATGTATTCAAATCCGCAGTCGAAGTTACGTTTGAAGATATTGGGTTTCTTCCCGGCCTTGTGCGCCCGCAGAATCACCCCCGACAGCGCCGGGCTCAGCGTCAAAGCGCACACCGCGCTGAAAAACGTGCTCGCGGCAATCGTCAACGCAAACTGCCGGTAAAGCTGCCCGCTGATCCCCGGCAACGCGGCCGTCGGAAGAAACACCGCCATCAAAACCAGCGATATCCCGACGATCGGCCCAAACACCTCCAGCATCGCCCGCGAAGCGGCCTCCTTCGGCGGCAGATGAAAGTCAGCCAGATTCCGCTCCACATTCTCCACCACCACAATCGCATCATCCACGACGATGCCAATCGCAAGGATCAGTCCAAAGAGCGTCGGCAGATTCAGGCTGAAGCCAAACAGCTTCATCGCGAAAAACGTCCCCACCAGCGAAACCGGAATCGCCGCGATTGGGATCAACGTCGAGCGCACGCTCCCCAGGAAGATGAACACGACCAGGATAACCAACCCGGTGGCCTCAAAGAGCGTGCGATACACTTCGTCGATCGCCGAGACGACAAAGTCCGACGTCTCGTAAATCACGCGAAACTCCAGCCCCGGCGGCAGGTCGCGGCCCAGCTCTTCGCGCAATGTCTTCAAATGTCCCGCCACCTCAACGGAGTTTCCATTGGGCGACTGATACACAACCATCAGCGCCGACGGAACCCCATCCACTCGCCCCAGCGTGTCATACGCGCGCGCTCCCAGTTCCACCCGCGCAACATCCTTCAGATGAATGATCCGGTTGCCGTCGGCCTTCACGATAATGTTCGCAAATTCCTCCGGCGTCTGCAGCCGACCCAACGTGTTGACCGTGTACTGAAAACCTTCCCCCGCCGGAGCGGGCGGCTGCCCAATCACGCCCGCCGCAACCTGCACGTTCTGCTCGCGCAGCGCATTGTTCACATCCACCGTGCTGAGGCTCCGCGCCTTGAGCTTGTCAGGATCGATCCAGATCCGCATGCCATAGTTCTTGCCCGGCCGGATCAGCGTATCCCCCACGCCCGGAATGCGCTTCACCTGATCGTTCACGTTGATCAGCAGATAATTCGCCAGGTACAGGTCCGTGTATTCCGCGGTCTTCTCCGGATCCTTCGGCGTCAGCGCCATCACAGTGACAATGCTCGTCGAAACCTTCTGCGTATCCACACCCTGCCGCCGAACGTCATCCGGCAACTGCGCAAGCGCGATCGCCACCCGGTTCTGCACGAGCACCGATGCAATGTCGATGTCGGTTCCAACTTCAAAGCTGACATTCAGCGTGTACGAACTGTCGCTCGCCGACGTGCTCTCCATGTAAATCATCCCCTCCACTCCGTTCACCTGCTGCTCGATGGGCGCTGCAACCGTATCCGCCAGAACCTGGGCGCTCGCCCCCGGATAGATCGCGGTCACGCGAATGATCGGCGGCGCGATCTGCGGATACTGCGCCACCGGCAGAGTGGGAAACGAAACCGCGCCTATCAGCAGAATCAGAATCGCAATCACGCACGCGACGATCGGCCGACGAATGAAAAAGAGACTGAACATACAACACCTGAAAAAAGCGGCGGCAGTGCGACAATCGGGAATGACTCTCCGGCTACGGGTTCTTTCGCGTGGTCGGCTCAATTGTCGCGATTGGGCGGGTGGAGGGCGGCGGCACTTCGATCTCTTTCAGAATCGCCTTCACCGTCGCGCCCGGCCGCGCTCGCTGCAGCCCGTTCACCACCAGGCGATCTGTCGGAGAAAGACCCTCAGTGATGATGCGCATCGTCCCGTCCAGCACGCCGATCTTCACCTGCCGCGCCTCGACCATCCCCGCATCATTCACGACCAGCGCATACCGGCCCGACTGGTTCGAAAGCAGCGCGATGTCGGGAGCCATCAAGGCCGGTGCGGTATCGAGCAGCACCCGCAGGCGGACAAACATGCCCGGCAAAAGCAGTTCGTCAGAATTCTCAAAAATACACCGCACGCGAATCGTGCCGGTCTGCGGGTTGATCGCTGGGTCAACGTAATCAATGTGGCCATGAACGTTGAATTCATCCTGGTCCGCCGTCGCCAGATCCACGTGCCGCCACTCACCGGGCGCAACTTCGCCCGGCTCGGCCTTGGGTGAGTTCGCAAGCCGCAACCGCCGCACGCTGATTAAATCCTGCTCGCTCGCGTCAATCGTTACATAAACAGGGCGGAAGCTGACCATTGTCGCCAGCACCGTCGGCGTTCCAGTCGCGCCAACCAGATTGCCCCGGTCCACAAAGTTCTTGGTAATTCGTCCATCGATCGGAGCCCGCACCTCGCAGAACTCCAGATCCAGCTTCGCGCTTTCAAGCGCCGCCTTGGAAGCCTCCACCTGCGCCCTGGCCGTATCGCGTCGGCCAACCTTGTTGATCTTGTCGATCTCGCTGCCGGCGCGCTGTGCCGCCAGTTCCTCCGCAATCTTCGCGTCCGACGCCGCCGCCTTGTATGCCGCTTCATCGCCAAGCACCTGAGCCGTCGCGCGATCAAACGTCGCCTCGTAGGTACGCTTGTCGATCACAAACAGCAGTTGATCCTTCTTCACCGCTCCGCCCGGCTTGAAGTTGATCTCCTCCAAAAATCCAGGCACGCGCGCACGCAACGAAACGGTCTGAAATGCCTCCGTCGTCCCCGTCGATTCAATGTAGCGCGTCACCGTGCGCTGAAAGGGGTGCGCAACCGTCACCGTAGGCGGTGGCGGCGGAGCGAACGCATTCGCATTGCGTTTGCACCCCGCCAGCGTGCACAACACCGCCGTCAACAGCACCGGGACGCGCCATCGATT
>JBBRHH010000395.1:0-6022 GCA_038222915.1 Tepidisphaerales bacterium | reverse complement strand
GAAATCGGGCTGGGCGATTTTTCCCAGCGCCGGCGTGCCGCATACGGCGTTGTTTGAACTGGAGCAAGCGGTTCCGGTTGCCGAGGGCGAGAAGGTGACGGTGGTTCTCGCGTTCGGGTCGCAGTACGCCAATCACCAGTTGGGACACTTCCGCGTCGCCGTGACCGATTCCAAAATGCCCCAGGCGGCGTTGCCGGACAACATCGCGGCGATTTTGAAGACGCCCGCCGACCAGCGAAATGACGGGCAGAAGAATGAACTGCGGATGTACGTTCGCGCCAATCATGGCGGCGAGTTGGCGGCGGCGGACAAGGCGCTCGCGGATGCGCGCAAGGCGAAGACGGATTACGAGCAGACCATCCCGACGGTGATGGTGATGCAGGACCGGCCGCAGCCGCGCGATGCGTTCATCCTGTTGCGCGGGCAATACGACAAGCCGGGCGAGAAGGTGACGCCGGGAACGCCGGCGGCGCTTCCGCCCATGCCCAAGGACGCACCGGCGAATCGGCTGGGGCTGGCGAAGTGGATTGTCGATCCGGCCAACCCGCTGACGGCACGCGTGGCGGTCAATCGCTACTGGGAACACTTCTTTGGAGTGGGGCTTGTGAAGACGAGCGAGAACTTTGGCTCGCAGGCGGAGTGGCCGAGCCATCCTGAGCTTCTCGATTGGCTGGCCACGGAGTTCATCCGGTTAAAATGGGACATGAAGGCGATGCAGAAAACCATGGTGATGAGCGCGACTTATCGCCAGTCGTCGAAGGTGACGGCGGAGGCCGCCGCCAACGACCCGGAAAACCGGTTGCTGGCGCGGGGCCCGCGCTTCCGCATCCAGGCGGAGACGGTGCGCGATCAGGCGCTGGCCGTCGCGGGATTGCTGGTGGAAAAAGTGGGCGGGCCTTCGGTGCGTCCCTACCAGCCCGAAGGCATCTGGGATGAGTTGACCGTCTACGGCAACCTGAGAAATTACAAGCATGACGCGGGCGAAGGGCTGTACCGGCGCAGTCTCTACACCATCTGGAAGCGCACCGCCGCGCCGCCTGATATGATGCTGTTTGATGCGCCGGGGCGGGAGATCTGCGTGGTGCGCCGCTCGCGCACCAACACGCCGCTGCAGGCGCTGGCGCTACTCAATGAAGTCACCTTCGTGGAGGCGTCGCGCGTCCTCGCCCAGCGGATGATGACCGAGGGCGGCGGGACGGCTGATGAACGGATTACGTACGCGTTTCGCCGGGCAACGGGACGCCTGCCCACGGACAGCGAGTTGAAAATCCTTGACAAAGGGTTCGAGCGGCAGCTTGCGAAGTACAAGGGAAACGTCGAGGCCGCCAAGGCATTGCTTGCCGACGGCGACACCAAATCCCCCGCCGCGCTCGACCCCGCTGAACTGGCGGCCTATTCGCTGACCGCGAGTGTCATCTTAAATCTCGACGAGACCATCACCAAGGAATGAGGCACGACATGGATCCTCTTCAAACCACTTTCAACAGCATCAACCGCCGGACGTTTTTGAAGCGTTCCGGCGCGGGTTTGGGAATGGCCGCCCTGGCGTCGCTGCTGAATGAGAACACTGCGCGCGGCGCGGTCGATCTGGCTACGCCTGCGAACGATGGGGCGCTGGCCGGCTTTCCGCAGTTTCCGGCCAAGGTGAAGCGGGTCATCTATCTGTTCCAGTCGGGCGCGCCCTCCCAGCTCGATCTCTTCGACTACAAGCCCCACCTGAAGGAGCTGCGCGGCAAGGAGCTCCCGGACTCCATCCGCAACGGCCAGCGCCTGACGGGAATGACCTCCGGCCAGAAGTCCTTCCCGGTCGCCCCGTCCATCTTCAACTTCAAGCAACATGGAAAAGGCGGCGCGTGGCTGAGTGAATTGATGCCCCACATCGCGGGGTGCGCCGACGACATCTGCTTTATCAAGTCGATGTACACCGAGGCGATCAACCACGACCCGGCGATCACCTTTTTCCAGACCGGCTCGCAACTGGCAGGTAGGCCCAGCATCGGATCGTGGATGTCGTACGGCCTGGGCTCGCAGAATCACGACCTCCCCGCCTTCATCGTGCTGACTTCCAAAGGCACAGGCCGGCCCGACGACCAGCCGCTCTACGACCGGCTTTGGGGAGCGGGCTTTCTTCCGACGCAGCATCAGGGCGTGAAGCTCCGCAACGCCGGCGACCCTGTGCTTTATCTTTCGAATCCCCCCGGCGTCGACCGCGCGACCCGCCGCGCCATGCTCGACGACATCGACCAGCTCAACGGCATCCGCCACGACGCCACGGGCGACCCGGAGATCAACACGCGCATCTCGCAATACGAGATGGCGTTTCGCATGCAGGCCAGCGTCCCCGAGCTTGCCGACACATCGAAGGAGCCCAAGGAGATTGTGGACCTGTATGGCCCGAACGTTCACAAGCCGGGCACCTTCGCCGCAAATTGCCTGCTCGCCAGACGCCTCTCCGAGCGCGGCGTCCGCTTCGTGCAACTCTTCCACATGGGCTGGGACCACCACGGCAACCTCCCCAACGCCGTGAAAGGACAGTGCTCAGACACCGATCAGCCGTCGGCCGCACTGATCAAAGATTTAAAACAGCGCGGCCTCCTCGACGAAACGCTGATCGTCTGGGGCGGCGAGTTTGGGAGAACCGTCTATTCCCAGGGCGAGCTCACCCAGACCAACTACGGCCGCGACCACCACCCGCGCTGCTTCTCCATCTGGATGGCGGGTGCGGGAATCAAAGGCGGCATGACGCACGGGGAGACCGACGACTACGGCTACAACATCACCGCCGACGGCGTGCACGTCAACGACCTGCACGCGACCATCCTGCAACTCATGGGCATCGACCACACGCGTCTGACGTACAAATTCCAGGGGCGCAATTTCCGGCTGACGGATGTGCATGGGAATGTCGTTAAAGCCGTGCTGGCATGAGAGGGTTTGCTCGCCTGCGCAAGAGTGCTAATCGCCATTGCGTCACCTGTCCCCGCGCCCGGTAAGCCGGGAGAGGGTTGGGGTGAGGGCCCATGGCCCATTCATTCACGTGCGCAACTCTCCCGCTGGTTGTGCGGCGCGTTCAGGCCGCCTCATCCCTTCACGCCCGTCGTCGCGATCCCCTGAATAAACGTCTTCTGCGCCAGGAAGAAGAGGATCAGCACCGGTGCGATCATCAGCATCGACGCGGCCATCAGATAATGATTCTGCGGGCCGCCATGCTGTGACTGAAACGCCCCGAGGCCAAGCGACAACGTGTACTGGTCCTGGTTCTGGATATAGACCAGCGGGCCCAGGTAATCGTTCCAGGAGGCCATGAAGGTGAACAGACCGACGACGACGAGCGCCGGCTTTGCGAGGGGCAAAATGATTCGCCAGAAGATGCCGAATTCTGAACAGCCGTCGATGCGCGCCGCCTCCGACAGCTCATCCGGAATCGTCATGAAGAACTGGCGCAGGAGAAAGATGCTGAACGCCGAGCCAAACCACGCCGGCACCCAGAGCGGCTTGTACGTCCCCAGCCACTGCCCCATGTGATGATCGCCCAGCCAGCGGAAGATGGTGAACAGGGATACCATCAGCACCGGAAACGGGATCATCATCGTCGACAGCATCAGCGCGAACAGGAGGCCGCGTCCCTTGAAGCGGATCTTGGAGAAGCCGTATGCGACCAGCGAGCTCGCGAGGCAGTTGCCGACGACTGACAGCACGGCAATGATCAGTGTGTTGCGGGCAAACAAGAGGAAATGGAACGTCTTGTGGTTCCAGACGTCCTGATAGTTTTGTGGGTGGACCGGGGCCGGCACAAAATGCGGGGGAAACTCGCCGGTCTGTTCCACCGTCTTCAGGCTGGTCGAAACCATCCACAGGATCGGCAGCATAAACCCCGCGCAGACCAGCACCAGCCCAAGATGCACCATCCACGCCTCGAGCCCGCCTTTCCTGCCCACGGCTTCGATCGAATCTCCAGAGGTCTTGCTCATCCATCCCTCTCTATTTCGTCGAGTAATAGACCCATTTGCGGCTCGACCAGAACGCCAGCCCTGTCAGCGCCAGCACCGCCAGCAACTGCACCCACGCCATCGCGCTCGCATACCCCATCTTCAGATAGGTGAACGCATTCTCATAGAGCGCCATCGTGTAAAACATCGTCGCCCCGTCTGGCTTGCCCTCGGTCATGATCATCGGCACGGTAAACACCTGCAGCGTTCCGATGATGGCCATGATGAGATTGAAGAAAATGACCGGCGACACCATCGGAATGGTCACGCTGAACAGCCGCCGGACCGGCCCGGCGCCGTCAATCTCGGCCGCCTCATACAATTCCCGTGGCACATCCTGCAACCCGGCGAGGTAGATCACCACGGTGTTGCCAACGCCCCACAGGCTCATGAACGCGATGGAAGGCATGGCCCAGCGCGGGTCTGTCAACCATCCGGGCGGGTTGGTCATCCCGAGATTTCGCAGCAGTGTGTTGATCAGCCCCAGCTTCGAATTGTAGATCCATCCCCACAACACGGCCGACGCAACGGCCGGCACCAGCGACGGCAGAAAAATGATTGTGCGGTAAATTCCCTGCCCCTTGATCTTGGCGTTGAGCAGGAGCGCCAGGCCAAACGAGACCATCATCCCGGCCGGCAGGGCCATTAGCGCGTAATAGCCGGTGTTCTTCACCGACTTCCAGAAATCCGGATCCCCGTGGCCGCCGCCCGGATGCGCCTTGGCCATCATTTCATTGAAATTCTCGCCGCCGATGTGCAACGGCCCCTGCAACAGCGAGTAGTCCGAGGTCGCGTAATAGAGCGACATCAGGATGGGCAGCGCCGTCAGGGTCAAAAATCCAAACAGCCACGGCGAAAGAAACGCCAGCCCCTTTCCAAGCTGTGTGAATTCCTTTTTCGTCATGGCATTTCTACTTTCGAGGTATCGATCATCCCGGCTTTTCGCCGCATCGCCTGCCGCTCGTTAAAAGTATCCAGCTCCTGCTGAAGTCGTTCCTGAAGGATCTGCAGTTCCGTCAGCGGCACGCCGCTCGAGACGTAGAGCCGCTCTTCCAGCTTCAAGATCTCCGCCCGCACTTTAGGCCAGATCGGGATGTGCGGCACGGTGTGGGCGTCGGGATAGGCGGCGATCTCCTCGAAAACTTCAATGTACGGATTGGGATGGCTGGCGATGAACGCGTCGGAGTGTTTGCTCAACGGCGAATTCTTGCAGTGCATCGAGCAGAGCTTCTCCATCACGTCCTGCCGGTTCACATAAGCGATGAACTCCATCGCTTCCTTCTTGTGCCGGGCGGTGCGCGGGATGCAGAGAATGTCATAGCCGCAGTAACTGGTCGGCGGAACTCCAACATCCGAAGGAAAGGGCGCGGCCGCCCACTCCGCATGTTCTCGCCGCTCCTTCACCGACAGTCCCTTGATCACCTGATCGGCCGGCCAATTCCACCGGTTCATGGACGGCTTGAGCAGCTCGATGAAGTTCGCCATCCACGGCCCCTGCTGCTCCATTGCCACGCTCCCAATCATGAACGGGTTGGTCGGATCGGTGAACGATCCCATCCCGCTCTTGAAATCGCTCATCGACTTGGGCCCAAGCCGATCCGAATAGCTCTTGATCCATTCAAACGACTTGACCACCGGCGCATCGGTCAGGGTAAACTTCCCCGTCCGCTCATCGAACGAGTTCCCCCCGAACCAGATCGAAGTCATGTCGGTGAACCACCCCGGCTCCATCGGCAGATAACCCGTCCGTTCGATGCGCCCCTTCTCATCGCGCACATCCAGCACCTTCGCATAGGCATCCACCTCGGCCAGCGTCTTTGGCGGCCGATCCGGATCCAGCCCCGCCTCGCGCAGCGCCCTGGCATTCTCCTGGAAGATCCGCCGGTTGTAGTGCATCGCTACGCAGGCCGGAGTGCTGATCAATCCCCACAACGTGCCCTGATACTTGCAGCCCTCCCAATACACTGGTTTGTAATATCCCTCGGTGATGCCATAGGGCCGGGCCCAATCGTCCATCGGCTCCAGCGCCCCCA
>JBBRHH010000394.1:0-6032 GCA_038222915.1 Tepidisphaerales bacterium | reverse complement strand
ACTTAGTCTCGTGGGCGGCAACGACGTAGCGTTAAAGAGCATGCGCTCTTCCAAATGCTCTGTTCTAGGCCATAAACGATCATTCATTCCGCGCTGCATAATATTTGCCTCAGTATGTATATCAGATTCTTACACCGTCTTTGGTCCGGTGAAGTACCATCTTAATTTCTGGAGTTGCGATGTGATTGTATCCGCCTGCTTAATGCCTGGTGTCGCCTGGGTACCCAGAACATATTGATTTTTGGTCTCAAATACGGAGAATGGAAAAGGGGACAAGAATGGAAAAGGGGACATTCATAATAAACTCACATCCCCAAGAATGGAAAAGGGGACATTCATAATAAACTCACATCCCCCGTCGCATGAAGCTTCTTCGGCCGACCTCTCGCTCTTAGGGTGAAGGCAAGATCGAGCCGATCCGCAGTACGGCGGATCCACGCATCCGAGCCGTAGGGACGGCCGCGTTTGACGCTGGTGCGGAGTTGTTCCAGTTCCGTGTCCGGGAGTTTCGCCTGCAAAAGCTCATTCCAGTTTCGCGGTCGGTGCACGGGCCAGCCGCATAGAAGCTTTCGGCCGTCGGCGGTTTGCCGCATGGCGTCGCTGCACCAGGGCCAGCCGCCGGGTTTGGGGCAGAGCGCGGCACGCAGGGCATTGGCCTCCACGTAACGCAGCAGGGTGAGCAGGTGGCCGTCGTCCTGCACGGGAAAGCTTTTGTAGCGGCCCTGGTAGAGATGGCCGGGCGGGGAGTGGTAGTGGGCGTGGTGTCGGCGAACCTGCCCCTCAGCGGGAAATCCGCCTCGAATACCAGAAGGTTCGTCGGTCCAACGCTTAAAATCTGCGCAAATCGGTGTAAATCTGTGGATCGTCCAGCTTCCCAAAGCTCACCGCTCCGCGGCGTGGAAACCCACCGCCAACCACAGCCCAAAACTCCAACCCAACGACGCAACCCCAAAATTTAATCTTGACTAAGGCCGCCACAGCGATGGGATACTGTTGGGGTACCGGGAAAAGAAAGCGGTCGGGTCGGAAAAACAGGAGGGCCAGCCAATGCGGGGACAAATCCACCATCCAAACCAATTCCGCCACCGCACCCGCGCGCGGGGAAGCCCGTTCTCCCCAATTTCCCTCTCGTGACTGCGTGCCCAAGCCCTTCGCCCCTGCAAAGGACGTCATTATTTCCGCCCGGAGGGCGACATCCAACTCGCCAACAATTCCATCACGCACCATCCCAACTCGCCGCACAACTCATCAACGCAGCCCAGGTGTTGCGCAAAAATCGCTCCGCGCGCGCAACACCCCCAAACCCAAATCCGCGAAAAATAAAATAACTTTTCCTCAAAAACCCCAGCAAAAACGCAAATCCCATCCCAGGTGTTGCGCGCGCGGCGCTCCGCGCGCGCAACACCACCCAAGGGATGAGGAGCTACCTATGCGCCGAAAATCCGTCTCGACCCAGCCATCGATTCTCTCCACGCATCCCTCTGCGCCATTGCCTGCCCTGAACCTGTCGAATGGACGCCACGGCGTGAAATATCGCATTCCCATCAAACCCAACCACCCTCGTCGCTTTGGGGTCGTTACGGGGTCAAAAACGGTCGGTTCCATGTCGGTTCAGTGTCGTTTGAGGCACGGTTCAGGGTCGGTTCTATGTCGCTTTGGGGCCGGTTTTTTCGCCCAGTTCCAATCCCGGCTAAAATTCAAACATTGTCGAAACAATAACTTATATCTCTGGCCTCGACTTTCACCTGTCGCAAACAAAAATTTCACGCACTTTGCACCGCCGCGCCCCAATGTCGAAAAATGTCCCGAATTGTCCCAACCAATTACCCCAATTTTAATCCTACCTTGGTCATTGGGACTTGGTGCTTTGTTGGCCATTGGGCCTTGGTCATTCTCTTCAAGACAGCCTACCGCCTACTGCCTACTTTTCCCTCTTCACTTTGGGGCGATTCAAGGGTCAAAACGGGGAGGTTCAACGTCGGTTTGGGGAGATTCGAGGGAGGTTGGAGGCCCCCTTCGATACCGCTTTAGGGTCGCTTTTCCGACCAGAATAAATCGTCTCCTCGAACACAAACATCGCCCGCACCAACACTTGAATTCACCACCCATAATTTCCGCCGGCCCAATCACATTTTTTGCGCGCACCTGCGCACCCAAAAACCGAATCCCCTCGGTGCCTCTTCTTCTCCCCTCCATCGCCCTGGTGCCATCGTGCCCGCGTGCCTCAATGCCTGTTCCGCCGTTCCAATGTCCCAAAATGTCCCGAAATGTCCCAATCCAAACCACTCACTCCAATTTCTTGCTCCCAAGCCAACCCACCATTGGTCATTGGGATTCGGTGCGTTGTTGGCCACCGGTCCTTGGTCATTCTCCATTCGCACTTGGTCATTGGACGGTAATGCGTTGTTGGTCACCGGTCCTTGGTCATTCTCCCCTCGTCCTTGGTCATTGGGACTTGGTGCTTTGTTGGCCATTGGGCCTTGGTCATTCTCCCTCCACACATTGTCATTGGAACGTAAGGGTTTGTTGGCCCCATCAAGCCCGAATACGTCTTGGTCAATCCTTCGCCCACCCCCTACCTCTCCCCAACACTCAAACCCCTCCCCTCGGCCTCCATCCTCTCCTCCACCGACTTCACCTTGCTCTGGATCATCCCGCTCTTCCCCTTCCGATAATCGATCTTGATCGCGCAATACACCCGGTCGCAATCCACCGCCAGCGCCTCCTGGCACCCCTGAATCACCGCCATCACCTCCCCCCACTCCCCTTCAATACACGTCCCCATCGGACCAAGCTGGTGCGCCAAGCCCGACCGCTGCACCACCGCCAGCGCCCGCGCCACGTACTCCCCGACACTCTCACCCTTGCCCACCGGAAACAGACTAAACTCAGCAATCGTCGCCATGATTGATTTCCAAAAGTGAAGCCTCTAGCCTCAATGTAACGACCAACTTGAACTTCCCGTAACAATCGTCGTTTGAAAGTAGCGATGAAACCACAACTCAACAACCCGACAAAGCCCGCAGGCAAAATCGTCCAGATCGGCCTCACCCAAATGTCCTGCGCCGCCGACCCGCGCGAAAACCTCGCCAATCAGCTCCGTCTCGTCGAAGAGGCCGCCAAGAAGGGCGCGCAGATCATCTGCACCCAGGAGCTTTTCACCTCCCAATATTTCTGCCAGCTCGAAGACCACCGATTCTTCCAACTCGCCGAATCCATCCCCGGCCCCAGCACCGAAGCCCTCACCGCCCTCGCCAAAAAGTACAGCGTCGTCATCATCGCCTCACTCTTTGAAAAACGCGCCGCCGGCCTCTATCACAACACCGCCGCCATCATCGACGCCGACGGCTCGCTCCTGGGCATCTACCGCAAGATGCACATTCCCGACGACCCCCTCTACTACGAAAAATTCTACTTCACCCCCGGCGACACCGGCTTCCGAGCCTGGCAAACCGCCTACGGAAAAATCGGCGTCCTCATCTGCTGGGACCAATGGTTCCCCGAAGGCGCCCGCCTCACCGCCCTCCAGGGCGCGGAGATCCTCTTCTACCCCACCGCCATCGGCTGGCACCCCAGCGAGAAGACCCAGTACGGCGAAGCCCAGCACGACTCCTGGGAACTGATCCAGCGTTCCCACGCCGTCGCCAACGGCTGCTACGTCTGCGCCCCCAACCGCATCGGCCTCGAAAAAATCCTCGACGCCCACGGCAAACCCGTCAGCGAAGAAGGCATCCAGTTCTGGGGCCAAAGCTTCGTCGCCTCCCCCGACGGCCAGGTCGTCCAGCGCGCCAGCGTCGACAAAGAACAAGTGTTAATCGTCCCGTGCGATCTCGAAAGAGTAGAGTTCAGCCGCACCCATTGGCCATTCCTCAGAGACCGCCGCATCGACGCCTACTCAAACATGACCAAACGCTTCGTAGACGCCACGTAGACGGAGGGACAGAAATTGAACCCAGAAAAATATCTGCTAAACTCCGCCCGCCCAGGCCGCTGCACCAACCCGCACGGCCACACCAAGGAGAGGTGTCCGAGTGGCTGAAGGAGCAGCACTGGAAATGCTGTTGGCGGCTTAAACCGTCACGGGGGTTCGAATCCCCCCCTCTCCGTTGTTCTTCCCCGTCTTCCCACGGGGCGTTGTCGGCCAGATCCGCATCAATAAACGCCCCGCACAGTGGTACTAAACAACAGATGCCAACATCATCGCCTGAAAAAGTCGGTCGGCTGATCTGTGCCATCTTCGCGATCACCTTCGCCGCGTCGCAGGCAAAGGCCGACGACTTCGACTTCTTCGAAAAGACCATCCGCCCCATCCTCGTAGACAACTGCTACAAGTGTCACAGTAACGAAAGCGGCAAGTCCAAAGGCAGCCTCCTCCTCGACACAAAAGACGGCGTTCTCAAAGGCGGCGAAAACGGCCCAATCCTCGTCCCCGGCCAGCCCGACAAAAGCAAAATGATCGAGGCCATCCGCTACACCAATCCCGAACTGCAGATGCCCCCCAAGGGCAAAAAGCTGACCGATCGGCAGATCGCCGATCTCACAACATGGGTCAAGCTTGGCGCACCCGATCCCCGCACCGCCCCAACGGCCAAGCCCCCTGGCCCCGACTTCGCCAAGGCCGCCCAGCACTGGTCCTTTCAACCGCCGCACCTGCACCCGCTCCCTACAGTCCAGAATAAGACATGGTCAACCTCACCCATCGATCACTTCATTCTCGCCAAAATCGAAGCGGCACACCTGACCCCTGCGGCCGCCGCCGACAAACGCACACTGATCCGCCGGGCAACGTTTGATCTCACCGGCCTCCCACCCACGCCGGCAGAGATCACCGCCTTTCTCGCCGACGAATCGCCCGAAGCGTTTGCAAAGGTCGTCGACCGCCTTCTCGCCAGCCCGCGATACGGCGAGCGCTGGGCACGCCATTGGTTGGACGTCGTCCGTTACGCCGACACTGCCGGCGACGGTTCCGATTACCCCGCTCCGCTCGCCTACCGCTACCGCAACTACGCCATCGCCGCCTTCAACAATGACAAACCCTACGACCAGTTCATTCGCGAACAGATCGCCGGCGACCTCATTGCCGAAAAAGAAGCAGCGCACGAATCTGCCGAAGCCTTCAGCGATCAGATCATCGCAACCGGCTACCTCGCCATCAGCAAGCGATTCGGCTACGACACCACGCCGCAATACCGCCACCTCGATCTGGCCGACACCATTGACGTCCTCGGCAAATCCATGCTCGGCCTCTCCGTCGGCTGCGCCCGCTGTCACGATCACAAATACGATCCAATCTCGGCCGCCGACTACTATGGCCTCTACGGCATCTTCGAAAGCTCGACCTTCTCTTTCCCCGGCGGCGAAGTCCACAAACGCCCGGAGTTCCTCGTCCCCCTCGCACTCCCGGCCGATCGAAAACGCCTCGATGCCGAACGACAGGCAAAATTGACCGACGTCAGTTCGAAGCTAAACGCGATCGCCGACGAACGTGCCACGATCGCAGGCCTCACCACATCACGCGGCGGAAAAGATTTCGCCTTCGAAGCCAGCGCCATCAACGGCGGCCACGGCGCAGGTTGGGCCGGCGGCGGCAAAAACACCGTCCTCGCTGAAGCCCAAAGCCCCTATACAAACGTCTATCCGAAAGGCACGCGTGGCCTCCGCCTCACCCCCGGCGGCCCCAACGACGGCATCCGCCAGGGCATCGGCCCCGCCCGCAAGCCCACCGACAAAACCATCGCCTTCAACATGGATGTCCGGATCGTCGAACCCGCCGAAGGCGGCGGCGGTTCCTATCGCTTCTACACCGGTCAGGCCGACGTCGGCCTCCTCGCCGTCGAGCTTTCCTTCGACGCCGACACCTTCTCCGTCCGCAACCTCGACGAATACCAACCCGTCCGAAAGCTCAAGCCGGGCGTTTGGTACAACGTCCAGCTTTTCCTCAACCTCCAGGACCGCACCTACTCCGGCGTCATCGGCACGCCCGGCGATCTCACTACGTTCACCGACATCGCCTTCTCGCCAACATGGAGCGG
>JBBRHH010000393.1:0-6045 GCA_038222915.1 Tepidisphaerales bacterium | reverse complement strand
CAGCGCGAATGCACACCAATCCGCAACGGAGACGTCGCCGAACCTGCCTGATGAACTTCAAGTTCTGCCGCCTGTCAAACGCCAGACCCCGCCCTCAAATTTCATCAGCAGGTACAAATCGTCGGGCAAGTCTGGAGATTCGCTGCCCATGTCGGCTAAGGATCCACCTTGCTCATATTTAAACTCAATTCTACACGGCGTTGACAATTGGCGAGAGATAGCCGGATCCGTAGAAACAGGTAAGCCTGAAGGAATTGAGGAATATACCCGCTTCATGAAGTCAGGACGCTTTAATTCAACAAGCTGGACATTGAATTGCCGAGCGAAGGCCTCAATCGAATGCATGAATTCTTCGTCGGCGGCGTAACCAAATAATCTCCGATACGTCTTGTAGATGGCATCGCCCTCCTCGAAAACGCCCTTTCTAAGCTTCTCCTCCCCCAGCGCCGGCTGACCGAATTGGTGGAGAAGCTCGCCCAAACGAATGATGTCATCGTCTGTCTCATGCCCCGTATCGATTAGAGCACCGATTCTTTTAATTTCATCCGCTGCTTCTGGTGAGAGTGAGGCAACGAGCGCTATATCCACGTCGTCCGTTGTGGCAGCTGGGATTTTAAAAGGTTGGTCCATGGGCTACTCAAATCCTAATTCTATGCTCGTAGTTTAACGGCTAGGAATTCTATGCGAGGGGTCGGACCCATCGACAGGTCGTCCACTGTTATCTAGATAATGCTTTTGATTGCCAGTTGGCTCGAACTTACTCCAATGTGGTGGCTCCTGACCCTTTTTCGGAACCCACCTAGCTCTCACCCGTTGACCGCCGTCGACAAAGTCCCATGATCCGTCGGGCTGAGGAACTGCGGTCAGTCCCGCCTGCTTAAGCTTCTTCATACCCGGAGTTAATCCCTCCGAAGCCAGATCTGTTTGGGCAGCGTCGTCCCAGAACTTCATTTGTTTGCCCGGCTTCATCCGATCTGTCGCCGATTGCTTACCTCCGGCGTTCGGATTCTTCTCTGAAGCAAGGACGTCGTCTGGATGGCCAGCAGCGGCCGTCTGCGCTCGAGCCTCCTTCGCAGCCGAACGGAGGTAGATGACACCACCAATAAATGCAACCAACGCTGATGTGCCGAATATCTCCGCATAAAACGACGCGTTCTCCTTCTGCATATTCCCCGCTGCCTTGGCCCAGTTGGCGTTGCTGAAGCTTGACAGGAAGGCGTTATCCGCAGCGTCGGTCATCGACGGATCGATGCCGCGATAATTCCCGTAGGAAAGCTTGAACGTCACGTCATTTGTTTCTTGTCGGCTATGAAAGACCTCATGGCCATAGATAGTTTTTGAGGTTGTCAAGCTTGTTACGAAATTAACAACATTGGCGGTATTTCCAGCAACCGCCGTGGCAGCTGCCTCGGATTCGACTACGTTAACGGCTTGGTATTTTTGGCCATTTAGATCAACATAGTCACCTACATGGATGCGACGATCGGCCCATTCCTCGTCAGTATAGCTATACACAACGAATTCAACTGACTTCCATGGCAGATAGACTTTCTGAGGCACATCTTGCGCGCGCGCTCCCTCGACTGTCTCTGATGCGATTGACTGGCGTAAGGCAGGGGCTTGCGGTGGAGGCGGCGCAACGAATACCGTTTCTGCGAGCTGCCAACCGTCAGGGCCCACCGGTGTTGTTAGGGCGTCTTCATTCCTCTCCCCAGTAAATCTGTAGACTTTCTTTTCATACGGAGACCATCCGTGCACTCCGAACTTTTCGATGATCCGTTCAGAAAAGATTCCATTCTTTGCCCCGAGTCGTAAAATCTCCTGGCCTTCCGACGGATTGTACCAATCGTCCGGCGTAACAGCAGTCATAAATGGCGCATACACCTGCGCGACCTCGCGAACCCGATTGCCATTTGCGTCTGTCCACTCAGCGCCAATTACCTCATCCCTCCTTGGACTGTCATGTCCACTTGGATCGACATTGTTAACCGGATTATTCCACACATACCTGTATAGATTCGCATCCCCCGCACCAAATCTAATCGGATCCTCGCTGATGAATCTTCCAATCGTCGGGTCATACTGCCGCTCCCGAATCAAACACGCGTCGAGAAGCGTCTCTTCGGTTTCTCGATTCGAGCCTGAATCAAGAGTGCGTGACGAGCTCTTTCTGCCTTCTGCAGCTAACATGATGCCAACCTCCCTTGAATAACGCTGGTGGACTGTGAACTTTTCTTCGCGTTTGCGTCGCCTCCGAGGCAAACTTTTGCCCTTGGCGATCCCCCCAATCGCAGGCCGTAGTTCGAATGCCAACGCTGTGATTCTCCAAAAAGACGCGATGCAATCGTGGCCTTCCCGAGTATTTCAAAATACCGCCCCTGCACCGCTAGCGCCATGGCGACGTGCTGAGCGGGCAGTATCCGTCGGGGGTCCATGTACAGATCCTGAATCTGGTACATGCTGTCGCATTTGATCTGTTGCTCCTTGTGCTTGCCTGCGTTGTACGTTTCTCGCATCCACCGTCCCAGGCAGCAGGCCGCGGCCCTTGGATACATTGGCTCGGTCGGCGCCAATCGGCAGGCGTGCGCATGAGCCAGTGTAGCCTCCGCGAATCTGTGACTGGCCTCCAACGCCCAGCCACGCGACACCATGCACAACGCCAATTCATCGACCACGGAGAACGGTCGCAGGTAATAGCCGCTTCGGACAAGCGTCTCAGTCATCCGTATTGGCCACTCACGATAGTGGTCGTCGGAATGACTTACCATTCCGGCCGGGTTGGAGGCTTCAATATTGAAGCTGTACCCGTTGGGCTCCACCCATTTGGCGTAGACGTGAAAGGGCGATGCGGCCAGATATACCGGATATCCAAGTTCCCGTGCAACCGCCACAACAGCCATCGGGATGTTGTTGCACGTTCCAGCCAGCGTCGGACCCAGTGGGCCATGAATTAGCAGGTTGCGCGAAGTACGCCAATCCGTATCGGACCCGCTCTTTAAAGGCGGTATGCGATCCGGAATGTAGTGCAGGCCAATTTCCAGCTTTAAAACCTGGACCAGGACGGACATTAGAAAGAATGCTTCTGAGTTGCGGAAATCCTCGGGACGATTTAGGAAAGCGCCGGCAAAGCTGGGCAACCGGTAGCGAACGAATGCGGCCCACTCTGATACCCGCGCAAGATAAACAGCAATGTCCACATCCTCAGCACCCGGTAAGCCCGTCGCGCAGACAAGACTTATGCACGCCAAGCCAAGCTGCTGAAGCTCGGTAGGTGAAAGACGAAGTAATCCTTCAAGGGATGGAATATACTGATTGGGTCGCCGCACCGAGGCAACACTCGGCCGAAAGCTAAAGGTCTCATTGGGCAAGCCACTCCCTGTGCGTGTGCGAAAGCAAACGGTATTAAATCTAATTGAAGTGTCAAGTTCGAAACGGACGGGAATGCGTTCTTCCACGCATCTTTCGGCGTTGCAACCTCACCGCCCCAATATCGTCCCCACCAGCACAGCCTCACAAATAGCCTTCGCCTCCCCAGCCGACTTCGCAAGTCCCGATGGATTGGCCCCACCGTCATAATGCCAATCCTCTGACAGTGGCACATACCACGACCACCGCTGCCACTGATCCTCCTCAAAATTCACCTCAGCAAGCGCCTCGCCATCCGCCCCGATGAGTTCCCAGCAAAACCCGCCGCCCGCGTCGCGCCAACTATAATCGGTTAGTTTTCCGCGCTCGTCGTTCATGGCCAAATCGTACCCTTTTCCAATCCCCACATCATCCCGGCATTTCAGCCGGCGCCGGCAGTTCGCTGCCGGCCTCCACCGGCCGCCCCTTCCGCACGCCAATCGTCCTCCGCGACAGCATCCCATTCAACCTCGAACGCGGCACATGAGCGTGATACCCAATCTGCTTCGTCGGCGTCTCGCGCAACCGATACTGGTTCCGATTTCCAGGATGAATGTCGCCGACGATCACCAGGCAGCCGCCTTCGACCGACCATGCCATCTCTACATCCAGCCGCCGAACCTTCCCGCCCTGCTCTTCCTCATAGCTCACCAGCCGGCCATCAGGCGCAAAGTACCGCAGCTCCGTCCACGACCGCACCGGTGTCTCCTCAAACCGGCTAAAGACATGCGTATGGTTCACCAGCCGCGCAGCCAGCTCCTCAACCGGGATCAGCGTCCCACGATCCTGCCGCTTCTTCGCGAGTGTCTTCATCCCCAGCCAGATCAAGTTCGGCACCAGCACCGCGCCTGGAAACACGACCATGACAAACAGAGCCTCGATCAGCCAATGAATCTGAAACCACCCCACCACGGCCAAGATCAGCCCGACAAACAACAGAACGACCACGAAAAAGTACGCCAACCCAATCCCCATCGCATCGTCCGGACTGCGACTGCGCTTGGGCCAATTCACCAGCAACACAAGGCTGATCGAATAGACAGCAATCAGGATCAGCGAAGCAAGAACCATGAACAACATCATATCTGCTCGCCTGAACTTCCGGCCAAGCACATTTCTGCAGCATGACAACAAACCATGGCCCCGCGTCGCTGTCTACTAATAGGAAGCATTACCAGACCGGAAGGAACCCCATGCATCGCCCAACAGCCCTCCAACGTTCGATTCTTGCCGCCGCCATCTCATTCACCGGCCTTTTTGCCGCAAAAAACGCCGTCGCCCAAACGGCCCCGCCAGCCACGTCGACCGTGGCGGCCAGCCCGAATCAGCGCCTGAACGATCTCAATTCCCGGATCGACCAGGACCGCACCACGATCCAGACCTTAAAGGCCCAGATCGCCACCGCCCAGGCCGCTCTGCCGCAGGCCCAGAAAGACGCCGACGCGGCCGCCGCAAGCATCGACGCCCAGAAAAAGCTCCTCGACGCCGCCCAGGCCCGAGCCAAAACCGCCGGCGACGAAATCAACCGCCTAGGCGGCACCGTCATCGCCCAGTTCCAGGCCCGGCCAGAATTCCGCTCCGCACTCGCCGCCCTTCAAACCGCCCAGGCTGACGTGGACAAAACCGCCGCCGGTGTGGTGGTTCAGCTTGGCTTCACGACTGTTTATCAGCAGGCCGAGACGCGGCTGCATGCGGCCCAGAAGCGCTTCAGCGCTCTTCAAGCCGCCCAGCCCGCAGACCAGCAGGCGCTGGCCGTCGCCAACAATGAGTTGGCCGACGCCGAGGACGCCATCAACAAGCAGGAAGTCGACGCGTTCCGCTCCGCGCCAGAAATGGTCACCGCCAGTGCCGTCCTCGCCGACGCCGACCGCGCCATGCAGGCGCAGCAGGCCCAGCTCGATCAACAACTCGCCACCGTCCCCGGCGTTCCCGCCGTCCGCGAACGATTGAACGCAGACCAGGCGACTCTCGAAGCCGGATCCAAAACCCTCGACGCCGCCGAAGCCCAGTTGGACAAAGCACAGGCCGTCGTCCGCCAGCAGACCGATTGGATCTACGGCGCACAGGCCCGCATTCAAACCACTCAGGCCGAGCTCGATGATCTGCAAAAACAGTTCGCCGCAACCCAGCAGGACGCGCGCGACATCGACCGTCAGCAGGCGTCAACAACATCCGTCCCGGTCGCGTCGCCACCCGCCTACGATCCAAACCGCGACGTGCCGCCCAGCGATCTGGGTCAGCCAACCGTCTACGTGCCGCCGCCCGCAACCGTCTACGTCCCGGCCCCCCAGACCGTCTACGTCGAACCCGCGCCCGTCTACGTCTACCAGCCGGTCTACTACGACCCCTGCGTGATCTACCGCCCGTCGCCGTTCCTCTACTTCAGTTTCACCAGCTACCATCACTACGATCACGATCACGACTACGGCTACGGCTGGCACGACCATCGCGGCTATGACTACCGCAGCTACGATCGCCACGACTACCGCGACTATGGACGCAACGACCGCAACTTCGGCCGTCGCGACAACGTCACCGTCGTCAACCAGCGCTTCAACATTGATCAGCGCCGCGACGTCGACATCTCCAACCGCAACTACCGCCCCAACTACTACGGCACAAACACGGCCGGCGCCAATG
>JBBRHH010000392.1:0-6136 GCA_038222915.1 Tepidisphaerales bacterium | reverse complement strand
ATGCTTCAGGCTTCTGGTCGGGTGTAACGGGTTATTCGTTTGGTTCGAGCGTCTCGGGTACGGTTGATATCGTCGTCACGTCTCCTTCGACCAATGTGTACAGCATCACATCCACGGGCAAGGCGGGGGCGACTTCATCATCGAGGACGCAGCGAAAAATCGTTGGGCAGCTCGCGGTCAATCCTGGCCTGCAGTTGAAGTACGGCGCGATGTTCAGCCAGGACGTGAGCCTGCCCGCCATGGTGCAGGTTGTGGGCGGCGTGCAGTGCAATGGCGCGTTCACCAACTGGGGAAATATCAGCGGAACCGTCTACTCCAACTCCATCCAGAACAAAGGCGTATACACCGCGACATGGAGCGCGCTAAGCAGCACAAATAAGTTGACCGTCACGTCGGCGGCACATGTCAAGGACTATCGCAGTTACACCTATCAGGGACAGACTTACACCGCCACAACCCTGAGCTCCGGAACCATCGCCGCCAATACGACCTTCAGCCCGACTTCGACAAATCCGGCCGGGATTTACTATTACAGTGGCAACGTGACGATGGCCGGCGGCGTGGCCGTCAACGGGACGCTGATCGTCGACAACGGATCGTTCACGATCAACGGGACAGGCAGCTCTATCACGTCGGCCAGCGGATATCCGGCCCTCGTCGTGAAGAGCAGCGATTTGATCTTAAAGGGACTGATTACCGCCGGGCGGACGTTCACCGTCAACGGCGTGACGTGGCTGGGCGGAAGCATCAAATCGTCAGGGGTGTTCCTATCGGGCGGATTGATTTTCAACGGAGCGGTTGTCTTCGGCAACGGGGGAACGGTCGATAGCGGATTTACGTCGCTCGCCAGCGTCAAGATTAACTACGACAGCACAAAGTCATATGCGCCGGACATGGATACGTCGGTTGCGTCGCCGGGCGTCAAATTTACCTCATGGCAGCAATAGGAGATTCCAATGAAAGCAACAAAGCTTCTCACCATCGTGCTCGTGTTACAGAGCCTGACTCTATTGAGCCAGTGGACAGGAAATGCGCCCCAGCAACGCGCATATGCGGACGTGACCGATGCCCTCAACACGCGCGGCCAGGCCGTGGACGAGCTCAAGGAGTTGAACCGGAAAATGGACAAGCTGCTGGACATTTTGAGCAGCGGCAACCTTCAGGTGCAGGTCGCATCGCCCGATGAGAATACTAAGGAGCCTGCGCGCAAGAGCGGCCGATAAACGACCGCATTTGCGCCAGCGACCGGGATGTTTGGGAGCGTTCGCGCCGTGCAAATGAATCGGTGCAACAGAAAGATGCCATGTTAAAAACGCTCAAACATCAATGCCGTGCATTTACGTTGATCGAGATTCTCGCCGTGGTGTTCATTCTGGGTCTTACGGCGGCGGTCGTCCTGCCCCAGATGGGCACCCGCGATGACCTCAAGGCGTCGGCCGCGGCCAGGATGATGATGGCTGATCTTGTCTACGCACAGAACCGCGCCATCACGTATCAGGCCAACCACTACGTGAAATTCGATCTGACCCACAAGAAATATTCACTCACCGACAGCGGGCAGAACGTATTGACGCACCCGGTGAACCAGACGTCCTACACGATGACGTATGGAGCGGGCGGCTCGTACGGGCTGACCGATACATCTTTGTCGATCGATTCGATCAACCTGGTCGGCGTCAGCAACACCCAGCAGACCACGCTGGGCTTTGACGACCTGGGAACGCCCCTGGTTTATCACACCGATGGCACGATTGAGACTTTGACCACCGGGACAGTGGTGGTGAAGAGCAATAGCTACAAACTACAAATTACCATCGCCCCCTACACGGGCCAGTTGAGTGTGACCAACATTCCCTAGCAGCATGATTCGCTTTACACGTTCCAAAGTTCAGCCGATCGGCCTCGACATCGGGCATGACAGCATCAAGATGCTGCAGCTGGAAGTCGTCGCGGACACTCTTGCTGTGGTCGCGGCAAGTTGTCTGCAGTTTCCGATCGAAGCCCGCGCGGATGCGGCACTGCGCCTTCCCACAGCCGCCGGAATGGTGAAGCGGATGCTGCGCGAAGGCGGATTCTCGGGACGGCGGGTGATCACCGCCATCCCGCGCGACATCCTGCACGTGAAAAATCTGCGGCTGCCCATGATGCCTACGGCCGACCTGGATGCCGCCGTTCGCTTCGAGGCCCGCAATATCTTCGCATTCGATACCGACGAAGCACGCCTCCACATCATCCCGGCCGGCGAAGTGCGGCAGGGGGGTGACGTCCTCCAGGAAGTCATCGTCCTGGCGGCGCGCAACGAGGATCTAAGCAATTACGTCGAGCAATTGCATCGATGCGGCGTCATCGTCGACTCGCTCGATGCCGAACCCTGTGCCCTCTACCGCGGCGTGGATCGCTTCATTCGCCGGCGGGAAGACGAACAGGAAGTGCATGTGGTGGTCGACGTCGGCATGCGCCGCAGCCAGGTTGTCATTGGCAAGGGGCGTGAGATCAGCTTCTTCAAACCAATCGATATCGGCGGCCTGCATCTTCACGAGGCGATCGCACAAAAACTCAGCATCAGCGTCGAGGAGGCAAAGGAGTTGCGCCGCCGGTTGACCGAAGCGTCGGAGCCCGACGAGGCGCGCGATTCGGTCCGTCAGGCCGTCTTTGACGCGACGCGAAGCGTGATCGAAGGCTTGGCCCGCGAAATTTCCCTTTGCCTTCGATATCACTCAGTTACATTTCGAGGCCATCGTCCGTCGCGCGTCCGCCTGGTCGGTGGCGAGGCGGGCGACGCTCAGCTTCTGACCACGCTCAACTCAATCCTGCCAGTGACCGCCGAACCGGGCCGGCCGATGCTCAACGTCAACAGCAGCCGAATGAAGCCCAGCGACCGCCGCGGAGCGATGTCGGAGTGGGCACTCGCGCTCGCATTGGGCCTCAAACGCACCGAGGGTCGCTTTGGCATTCGCGACGGCAAGCCGCGTGAAGGGCCGGCGCCGATCGCTTCGATCGCGCAGACCGTCGACCTGGGCAAGGCGATTCAGACGCTCGCCGTCGACGATAACACGACCACCGACAACTCCGGATCCAAACGCGCCGGCTACGTTCCGCCTGAAGCGCTCCGTCCCCGCCATGAGCCGGTCCGCCAGGCGCAGGAGGTGGGCCATGCGTGAACTGGAATTCCTGCCGGAATGGTATCCCGAACTGCATCGTCGCCGCCGCCTGCTGTTTCTGCAGATCTGGGCGACGCTGGTCCTGGCAGGGGGGTTGGCGTTCTGGCTGTTCCTGGTGAATCGCAATGGCGCATCGGCCGAGCGCAATTTGACGGAACTGCAGGTGAAAATTGTCCGTAGTGACGAGCGCCTGGAAAAGATGGAGAAGCTTCGGCAACTCAAGGATCAGCTTCAACAGCAGGCGCAGATTCAGGCCAAGCTGGGAGTGCATGTCGAATCAGCCCGGCTGCTCTCAAAAGTGGCGGCCCTGATGCCGCCGAGCATGTCGCTGCTGGATATCGGCCTGGAAACGGAAGAAATCGCGACGACATTGTCACCGTTGGCGCAGGCGGCATTGAAAGATCCGAAAAACCCGCCGCTGGAGCGCCGGTTAAAGACACGATTGATCGGTGTCGCCCCGACGGACGTGGATGTCGCGAACTTCATCACTGAGCTGACCAAGGTGCCCTTCTTCGACCACGTTTCGATGGACTACATCCGCGACCGCCATGACGGAAAATACGTGATGCGTGAGTTTCAGTTGACGTTCTCGGTTGGCCTTAGTCTCTCGGGAGGGACCTGATCATGAGGCCACTCCAGAGCAAAACCGCGCGTTACGCCCGCATGCAATGGGTCATGGCGTTCTGTATGTTGGTCGGGTTTGCGGCGTTTTACTTCGTCGGCTATCGCCCGATGGACAAGAAACTCCGCGGCCTCCGCGAGCAGATCGAGATCAAGCGACAGGAGCTCGCCTTCAGCCAGATCAAGGGCTTTGACCTGGATCGTCTCACCCGCGATGTCGAGCATCTCCAGGCCGACGTCGAGCGAAATGGCAAGCGCCTTCCCAAGGAGCCGGAGCTCGGACAGTTCATCGCGGATCTCTATCAGGTCGGCCAGCAGTCGGCGCTTCTGAACTTTACCGTCGAGCCCAACGCCTCGCGGCGATTTGATCTCTTTTACGAATTGCCGATCAAGATGAAATTTGAGGGAGACTTCAGCAACGCCGCGCGATTCTTGCGGCAGGTGGAAGACTTGCAGCGATTGACCCGCGTGAATCATCTGAACGTCAAGAGTAGGCCCGACAAGGATGGCAAAGAAGGCCGCGTCGATGTCGAGGTGGTCATGAACATTTACTTCGGGGATTGACCATGACACGCATTGAACCATCCTGGCACACGAAACTCGCTCGCCGCGTTAAGGCCGAGCCGATGAAGGCGGTCGTGCTGGGCGTGTTGATCATCGTCATGGTCGCCCTCTGGGGGCGGATGATGTCCAAGGACGGGGAGGGGGCTGTTCCGGCATCGGCCTCGGCGTCGGTCGACGCGCCGCCGCCCGTCGCGATTCCGCAGACCGCCGCGCAGATTCAGACAGCCAGGAACGGCAGCGACAGCTTCCGCGAATGGTTGTCGGGGCGGCTGCCAACCGTGTCGCGAAATCTCTTCGCCATTCAGTGGGATTATTTTCCCCAGATCGCTTCTCGGACCAAAGGCGCGGCGTCAGAAAATTTTTGGGATCAACTCGCAAAGTCGATCAACTCAAGAGCCGATGAGGAGACAAGGCGTAAAGCAATTATGGTTGGGAACCTCTGCCAGGAGGCCACCCAGCATGTACGCCTTGAGTCGACCATGGTCAGCCCGGAAAATCCGAAGGCCATGATCAACGGCAAGTTGGTGAAAGTTGGAGACGTCGTCGAGGGTTTCCGCCTCGTTCGTATCGAGGCCAGGCGGATTTTCGTGGAGCGCGAGGGCATCACGCTCTCTGTCCCCCTGCAGTAAGCGGCACGTGCGCGTTACGGAGCTCGCTTTGTCACGCCTCTTCGAAAGGGAGGCGCGTCGATGCCCGATGTAATTCCCGGGGCAATTCAGTTCCGGGCTAACGCGACCCTACAAGGTCCGTAGCGAGCAGGAGACGACGTTATGCGCAAATGGCACAAAGCTTCCGGACTCTTTTTTTTGGCTATCGCGGCCGTTTATCCGAGTCAGGCGATTCAGGGTGCACCGGGTAAAGGGGAATCTGCTGCCGGTAGTAAGGTCACTCCCGTAAGCCCCGTGGGTGGCGTCGTACCCGCCCAATTGGCGCCGGTCAGTGTTGGGGATCCCATTCCAGTATCCGCCGCCACCGATGGCGATCTCAGTTCACAAGTCACCCGGACCGAATCCGGGACCCTCACCATCGATATTGCTGATGCGGACATCGTCAAAGTGCTGCGGATGCTCTCTTCTCAATCGCAGAAGAACATCATCGCCAGCAAGGACGTCAAGGGGAACATCTCGGCCAACCTGCACAACGTAACCATCAAGGAAGCCCTCGACGCGATTCTCCGTGCCAACGGTTTTGTCTATCGCGAGAAGGGCAATTTCATCTACGTCTATACCGCGCGGGAACTAACCGAAGTCGAGCGCAACGAGCGCGTGATGGCGACGGAAGTGTTCCATGTCTATTACACCCCGGCCGACAACGCGGTCAACATGATCAAGCCGGTGTTGTCCCTGGAGGCAGTCGTCGCGGTGACCAAGGGCTCTGAAGTCGGCATCGACTCCAGTGGCGCTAAGAGCACCGGCGGCAACACGCACTCGGCTGAAGACCTGATCGTCATCAAGGATTACACAGACAATCTGGACAAGGCCCGCAAACTCCTCAAGGAGATCGACCGTCGCCCGCAACAGATCCTGGTCGAGGCGACAATCGTCCGCGCGTCACTTTCCGAAGACAACGCGCTGGGCATCGATTTCACTGTGCTGGGCGGCGTGGACTTTTCCACCATCACCAGCGCCGGCGCGACGGCCGGGCAGGCCTTGAGCGGCGCAATCCTCGACAACGACAAGGCCGGCAAGATCAACGACAAAGGCTTCGGCGGAGCATCCACCGGATTTACGCAGGGTGTCGGCACCGGCGGCCTGCGCGTCGGCGTCGTGAAAAACAACGTCGGAGCGTTC
>JBBRHH010000391.1:0-6137 GCA_038222915.1 Tepidisphaerales bacterium | reverse complement strand
GTTTGAGCGCCTCGGCCTGCGTGTGCGATCGGTGGATTGCAGCGTGGATGCGCTGGGGGCGGGGGAGCGGCAGAAACTGTTGCTGGGGAAATGGCTGGGACGCGGATCGCGGGTGCTGATCCTGGAAGATCCGACGGCCGGCGTGGATGGTGAAACACGCTTGGAAATTCGCGCACTCATCGACAACCTGGCGCGGCAGGGGGCGGCGGTGCTGCTGATCTCTTCCAACGTGGGGGAAGTGGTCGAGTTGTCGACGCGAATCATCGCGATGTGCGCGGGGCGGGTGGTGGCTGAAGTGGAAAGGGACCAGGCGTCGGAGGATGGGGTGCGTGAGTTGATGGATGGCGGTGTTGAGGCGACCTTCTCTTAGCCGCAGGCGGCACAGCTATCCAGGATTTCACATTTGAGAAATGTCATTGCGCGGCCGGATCCGGGTGGCCGATGCGCTGACGTTCCTGATGGCCGTTGGTTTCGAGGATGCTGCGCAGCTCGTAGGCGTCGCCGGCCTGGACGTATTGGAGGGGGCCCTCGCCGGCGGGATCGGTGGTGTTGGCGATCGCCTCTTTGCCCTCGATGGCGATGCTAAGCGCTGTCTGGAGGAACGCGCGACGGACGGTGTAGGTCTGCGTGCGATCATGTAACTGTTGAACCGGAGGGACGAAGAAATAGAGCGGGTGGGCGTCGATCTTTTTCCGGAGTGCGGTCGAGGCGGCCTGGTATTTGTAGGCCGGGAGCTCGAGGACTTTGATCGTTTCTTCCCAGAGTTCCGGCAGCGAGTCGATGGCGGCCTGGCGTTTTTGCGGATCGAGCCAGGTTTCGCGGGTGCGCTGGATGCGGGCATCGCGCTCTTCCTGGGGCTCGTTCATGGTGCCGAAGCTGATCATCATGGAAATCTCGCCGTCGCGGGCGAGGAGTTTCTCGGGATCTTCCTTGGAGACTTCGGCCAGGACGGGTTTGAGGTGGGGCAGCTCGCGGCGCATGGCCGCGGTGTAGGCCTCGGGGGCGGGCTGGCTTTTCCAGGCGCGATTGAAGGCGCGGACGACCATCTGCGGTGCGTCGGGAAGTGTCTGAGCGACCTGCGTGAGGATGGCGTCGAATTCCGCGTCGGTGCTGAAACGGGCGACGAGGGAATCGTTGACCGCGATCTGGTGGGTCATGGTCAGAAGGCGGGCCATGTCTTCATATGCCTGATCGGCGTGGCCTTCCTTCATGAGCATGCTGATATTGAGGTGAACCAGGGCCGCGAGCTGCCGGGAGGGGGCGAGGCGCGCCGTTGCCGTATAGGTTCGGCCTTCAACGATATTGCCCCAATCGCAATGTTCGGTGGCGGTGGCCTGGCGGAAGAGCGAGATGGCCTCGGCGTGTTCCTTGAGGAACGCTTTGGTCGAGTCGTCTAGCGGGGCGTCGTCCCAGGTGCGCAGGAGGCGATCGTGGTCGGCGTCAGGGAGATGGGTGAAGGCCTGCCGGTAAATGTCGGCGGCGTTGGTGGAGGTGACAGCAGCGCTCGAAGAGGCGGCGGTAGTCGGGGCCTTGGTGGACGTGCAGGAGGCGACCGTCAGGGCGAGGAGAATTAGTGCGGTGAGTTTCATGAGTTCCCTTTATTCGTCGTTCGTCGTTCAGTCGTTTGCTGGATGTTTATCGCGCCTAGTGGCCGACCAATGGTTTGCCAAGCATGCCTTCCAGTTCGTGTAGTTTTTGATCCAGCGCCTCACGATTCGGCGCTTCTATGTTTAAGCGGAGCAACGGCTCGGTATTGCTCTTTCGGACGTTGAACCACCAGTCGCCGAAATCGACGGTGATGCCGTCGAGGTAATCGACCCGGCCTTTTTTGTAGACGTCGGCGAGATCGCGCACTTTGGCGTCGGGGTCGTCGACGCGGAAGTTGATTTCGCCGCTGCACGCGTAGCGGTCGAGGGGGGCGATGAGGGAGCTGAGCGGCTTGTCCTGGGCGGCGAGGATGGACAGGACGCGGGCGAAGGCGATTGCGCCCGAGTCGGCGTAAAAATTGTCGCGGAAGTAAAAATGGCCGGAGAGCTCTCCGCCGAAGACGGCGTTGGTGTCGGCGAGGGTTTTCTTGATGAAGGAGTGGCCGACGCGTTCGCGGCGGGGGACGCCGCCGGCGGCGCGGACGACGTCGGCGACGGCGTGGCTGGAGCGCAGGTCGTAGACGATGGTGGCGCCCTTGTTTTCCGGCTTCTTGAGGAAGTCGTCGGCGAGGAGGGCGGTGGTCAGATCGCACGGGATGGTCTTACCGTTTTCATCGACGAAGATGCAGCGGTCGGCATCGCCGTCGAAGCACACGCCTAGGTCCGGTTTCACCTCGGCCATCTTTTCCTTGAGCATGGCGAGGTTGGAATCGACGAGGGGATTGGGATCGTGGGTGAATGTGCCGTTGGTTTCGAAGAGGAGGGGGATAATTTCGAGATTGACCTGATCGTCAAACAGGGCGGGGATCATCTTGCCGGCCATGCCGTTGGAGGCATCGACGACGACGCGGAGCTTACGCGGGAGATCGAGGAACTTCAGGACATGATCTTTGTAGGGCGCCCAGAGATCCTGCTGGGTGATCTTGCCGTTGGTGCCGGTGAAGCCGACGCGGAGGGTGGTGGAGATGCGCTTGATGTCGTCGAGGCCGGTGGCGGCGCCGATGGGCTTGGCCTTGGGGCCGGAGATTTTGAAGCCGTTGTACTGGATGGGGTTGTGGGAGGCGGTGGTCTGGACGCCGCCGACACAGTCGAGATGGTTGATGGCGAAGTAGATCATCGAGGTGTCGATCATGCCAATGTCGATGATGTTCATGGCGGTGGAACGCAGGCCTTCGATGAGGGCATTGGCAAGCTCTGGGGAATGGGGGCGCATGTCTCGGCCGACGACGACGGTATCTTCCATTTTGACGCGCTGGGCGGGGGCAAGGTTCTGGCGGCTGCGCTTGAGGAACTGGCCGGTGGCGTGCCCGACCTTCCAGGCGGTCTCTTTGTTGAGGAGATCCGGATAGATGGCTCGGACATCGTATGCTTTGAAGACTTTTTCGATCATGGGGTTTCTAGTTCCTGGTTCCTAGTTCTTCGTTGCTGGCCAGTATATCGGGCATTGTTGCGGAGGCGAGGGATGCGGGCGCGGCGGGTATGATGCTGAACCTATGAATACCCGCATTTTGCTTATCCGGCATGGGGCCACGGTGTTGAGTGCGGAGGATCGGTTCGCGGGGTCTTCGGATGTGGCGCTGTCCGAGGATGGGGTGCGGCAGGCGGTGCTGCTTGGCAAGCGTTTGGCAAAGCAGAGAATTGATGCCGTTTATGCCAGCCCCATGCATCGGGCGCTGGTGACGGCCCAGAATGTGGCCGGGCCGCACCGGCTGGAGGTGACGGCGGTGGATGGGCTGCGCGAGGTGGATCATGGTCATTGGGAGGGGCTGGTGCATAAGGAGGTGGAGGAGAAATTTGCGGAGGAATATCAGCGCTGGTCGGAGGATCCATTCGGGAGCGCGCCACCCGGCGGGGAGAGCGGGCTGGCAGTGTTGGCGCGGGCGCTGCCGGCGCTGCGCGGGATTGTGGCCGGTCATCCGGGGCAGACGGTGGCGGTGGTTTCGCACAAGGCGACGAATCGGATTCTGATCAGTGCGGTGCTGGGGATGGACCTGCGCGAATATCGGGCGACGCTGGGGCAGGACCTGGCGTGTTTGAATGCGCTGGATTTTCAGGAGCCGACGCGGGCACGGCTGGTGGTGCTGAATGATACTTCGCATTATGCGGGGTAGGCATGTAGTGGCCGTCTGAGGCGGACATCGATTATTTGCTATTGCTGCAATTGATGATTAGCCTTCGATGGCTCTTCTCATTTGCGGACATCGAAGGGAGTTCACGTGAAACAGGTGAATCGTCTGCGCTGGTGTGCGGCGGCGGCTTTGGCGGGAATGGCGTTGGTGTCGGCGGTCTGGGCGGAACGGCCATCGTCTGCTCCATCAAAAGTAGTTGGAACAAGCGGCGGTGGAACTGAGAAGGCGGACGCGTCAAAATTGCTCGCGGTCCCCGAGGCCGCGGCGCAGGCGGAGGCTCTGAAGCTGGTCAAGGACGTGTTCAAGGACGATTTGTCGAAGGCGAAGAAGCCGGCGGAAAAGACGGCGCTGGCAGCGAAGCTGTTGCAGGCGGGCAAGGACGAGCAGAAAGATCCGGCGGGACGCTACGTCTTGTTCAACCTCGCGAAGGAGATGGCATCGGAGGTTGGGGACCTGGAGACCGCGTGCAACGCGATCGATGAGATGGACGGCTCTTACAAGATCGACGCATTAAACATGAAAGCCAGTGCGGCAACGGCGGTGTCGAAGGTGATTCATACCGCTGACGATCGAAAGGCATTTGCCGCGAAAGTGGATCCACTGACAACTCAGGCGGTGAACGCGGAACGGTTTGATCTGGCCCGCCAATTGAACGATCTGGCCCTCGCGGCCGCGCGGGGCTCCAACGATTTGGCACAGATCAGGCAGGACATGACGCGTGTGCAGCAAATCAGGGATGCGGAAGTGGCAAGCGCCGCATGCAAGAAGGCACTGGTGGTGCTGGCTGATAAACCCAAAGACGCCGAGGCCAATTTGATCGTGGGGAAATTCCGCTGTTTTGGAGCTGGGGATTGGACGACGGGTCTGCCGAATCTGGCATTGGGAACCGACGCGGCGTTGAAAGCGCTGGCCGAGAAGGAAATCGCGGGTGTCACGGCGGCGGAGGATCAGGTCAAGCTTGGAGATGCGTGGTGGGATGCGGCACAAACGATGCCGGCGACTGCGAAATCCACGGTGCAGTTGCACGCCGCGAGCTATTACTCGCAGGCATTACCAGAGCTTGGGAAAGGGCTGTTGCAGGCGAAACTTTCGCAACGGGTGAAGTCGGCGGGGGAAGATCCGGTGGCGCGGACGGTTGCGTCGAATACGACGGGGGCGGCCGCGTCTTCGGTCGATCCGATCACGGCAACTGAAATTAACTGGAACATCATTTATGCCCAGTCGGCCGCGATCGACTCAAAGTCTGACAAGCCCATACCGCTGAAAAAGACCGATCAGGCACGAGGCTGGACGCAGGTTCCCGAGTCGTTGGAAAAACACGGATCGATGATCTACTTTGAACATGTGTCGGGCGAGGGAAGCGCGGCGGGCGGCGTTGCCGAATTTGAAGTGACACGCGGCGGATATCTGCTGTTGGCGTGCCACTTTGGCGGCGAGGGAAACAGCTCGGGGGAATGGACGAAGACGCGGCTGACTGAAGAAGGGTTTGTCGCACTCGGATGGCGGGTGCTGAGCGATAAACTGATGGGTGGGCCGCTACAGAAAGACGGCGAAGGAGGCAGGCGGCAGGTGGTGCTTTGCAAGAAAGTGGCAAAAGGCGAGAAGTACAGCTTGCGAAGCAACAAATATGATCCGCCGTACGCTATCGTGTTTGAGAAATAGCGGAGGGCGCGGCCGCTATTATCGCACTGCTCCTCGGGGAAAGCGACGACGAAAATGGGGGCCGGATTTTTTTCGGCAGTGCGACGCCAAGGCCCGTTGAGTGGTATGGGTAGCAGCACGTGTCGTCGTTCGACTTAAATATAACAGGCAAAATTTATGGTCAATGAAACTCGCGAGTTGTTCCGCGGCGTTGGATTGTGGCTTTTGATACTGGGGATCTGGGCCGCGCTCTTTTGCCCGGCAAGTTTGGTGATTGCCGCCGACGCCGCGCGGCTCGAATTGAAGGACGGCAACCACATCGCGATTCTGGGCGGTGGGCTGGCGGATCGGATGCAGCACGATGGGTATCTCGAAGCATTGCTGTACGCGAAGTTTCCCAAGAGCGATCTGGTCTTTCGCAATCTGGCGTTTGCGGGCGATGAGGTGGGGACGTGGCACCGGTCGGACAATTTCGGCACGCGCGATGAGTGGCTCGGGCGGGTGAAGGCGGATGTGATTTTTGCGTTTTATGGGGGCAATGAATCGTTCAAGGGCGAGGCTGGGCTGGCGGGGTTTAAATCGGAGCTGGATAAGTTTATCAAGGCGGCGAAACAGAAAAACTATTCCGGCAGGGGCGGGCCGCGGATCGTGTTGTTTACTCCGATTGCCATGGAACATCATATCGATCCGAATGTGCCGGACGAGACGGGGCGCAATGGCG
>JBBRHH010000390.1:0-6144 GCA_038222915.1 Tepidisphaerales bacterium | reverse complement strand
ACGAAGCCGACACCGAGCGCGCAACCATCATCGACAACGCCGTTAAAGAGCTAACCGAGTACGACAACGAAGACAGCGGCATCCAGCCCACCGTCCGCCTTCGCCTTGGCAAGTTCAATTTGCTCAAGGGCAACTACAAGGATGCACGGGCATTCTTCGACAACGTGCTCAAGGCGGAAAAGGATGTCACTCTTTCCATGAAATACGATGCCAAGTATTTCCGTGCCGTATGCGATCTCCAGGAAAAGGGCACGCTCGACGCCGCCAAGGCCGACGTCGCCGACATGCAGGACTGGAACGCCAAGAACATCACCGCAGCCAACATCAAAGGCGATTCCAAGACCCCCGTCGACCCCGCGACCGTTGACACCGCGCAGAAGGCTGCCGAAGCCCAATTGCGTTTCTTCGAGTACCGTGTCCTTACCAAGGAAGGCACGGAGAAAAAAGACCCCAAGGCCACCGCGGAAGCCCAGACTGTCTTGCTGAAACTTCAGGAAGCCCAGCCGGCCTTGAAGCCCGTCATCCAGCAGCTCCTCCTCGCCGCGGTTGGCGACGACGCCAAGCCAAAAGACCTCGACCCGGCTCGTCTCTATGCGCTCGTGATGCGGGCGAAGCCCACTGGCTTCGACATCGACCAGCTCAATCAAAAGCTGGACAAGGCAAAAGAAACCAAAGACGTGGCCCAGGAAAAATCTCTCCAGGCAAAGATCGACGAAGGCAAGAAAAAACTGACCTTGCCCATCGCCTGCGGCAAGGAATTGCTCAAACGCGCTGAAGCACAGCCGGCCAGCGTCCCGCAAACCGACGTCGAATCCACCGCCTATGTTGTCGCCTTCCTCAATGACATGGCCGACAATGATCTCGAGGCCGCCCAGGACTATCTCGACTTCGTTCGTAAGTTCCCCAATAACACCAAGCTCCGCGAACCGGCCTTCAGCGAATCCTACAACCTCCTGACCCGGCTCTCGCGCGACCCGAAAACCAACCAACTCCCCGCCTTCCAGAAAGCGTATGAACAACTCTGCGACATCGGCATCAAGGAGTTCGGCAAGAAAGCCCTCGCTTTCGACAAAGCCCGCATTCTCCTCCGCCGCAATGCAGCCATGGGCGGCGCGCAAGTCGCGACCGCGGCACAGCGACAGGAAATGCTCGCCCGCGTCGACCAGATCATCTCCCTGCTCCAGCAGGTCCCTGCGGACGACAATCGCCTTCTCTTCGCCCGCTACATGGAAATGAACGCCTGGAACCAGAAGCTCTTCATCGCCGGCAAACAGATGCCCGCCGCCGATAAGCTGACCACCGTCGGAAAGATCCAGGAACTTGCCGCCAAGGTCGATGCCGAAGCCACGCCACAGCTCGCCGCCACCACCGATCCCAAGCAGCAAAAAGCCATCCGCACTCTGCGTGCCGGTGCGCTCCTGACCGCCGCCGATCTGGCGGTTCACGAAGCCGCCAGCAATCCTCAATTGCCTCAGAAAGCCCTGGACATGCTCCAGAAGTTCGAGGACGGCATCGTCGACTTGCCTGACGCTGACAATCTCCGATCAGAGGCGTCCAAGACCCGGTTCCGAGCGTTGATTGCCCTTAAGCGAATCCCCGAGGCGCTCGATATGCTCACGACCCTGGTCGACAAGCTCTCCCCGCAGGAAGGACTCGTCTTTGCCACACAGTTAATGGACGACCTCGGCGAAGAATTCCGTATACGCAAGGCCGCCGGCGACGAACCCGACAAAGTGTCCGATCTTGCCTCGCAGCGCGCAAAGATAAGCGGCTTCCTGGTTCAATTCGTGCACAAGAGCAAGAATCCAGAGATCGTCAAGCTCGCCAAGGCCTATGAGCTCCAGGATGAAAAGATCAAGCTCGAGGAAATCCGCCTCACCACCGACCCCTCCAAAAAGGCCGAAATGCTCAACGGCCTTCTGAAGATCTGCCAGACCAAGTTCAACCAATTGGTCAATATAGAGCACAAGAGTCCCGATGATGGCGTTGTCCTCGGAATTCTCCTTCAGGAAGCATACCTCTACTACGACCTCAGCGACTTCATCAATGCCCGTTCGATCCTCGCCAAACTCATTGGCGCTGGAAAAACCGGCACACCAATGACTCCAAAGTATGATCCGGTCACCAAGGAAACCGTCCAGACCTACAACGCCCAGTACTGGGAATCGATCATCAAGCTGATGCGGTGCGACATCGCCATCGCCGCGATGCAACCGGTGCCCGCTGACTTCAAGGACCCCAAAGGCATGGTCGCCAACGTCCGAAGCAAGCTGAAATCCTTCTACGTCGACTACCCCCAGCCCGGCGGCCCACTCTGGTTCGGCGAATGCGAACGCCTGCGCAAGGAAGTTCTCGCCGACTGGACACCCCCCGCCGACGGCACCGCCAATCCCGTCACCGCCCCGGCCACCGCACCCGCCGCCTCCACATCGGGCGGCCTCAGTGCCGCCCCCGCCATGCTTCTCCCCTCTGGCGTCAACGCCGTAGTCCAGCCTCCAACCCCCGCCGAAGTCGCCCCCGCCCCCAAACCCTGGGGCACAGCAACCGCCGTCCTCGGTGGCGGCTTCCTCCTTTGCACCATCTTTGCCGTCGGCTACATGCTCAAGCCAAAGGCAAAGCCCCAGGCCCGACGTCGCTAACACCGCGTTCACCTCTGCAGAATTCCCTCAGCTCCCGCCCCCGCCGGCGGGAGCTTTTTTTTGCACCCGCGATCCTGCTAAACTCTCTCACAGTGACCTCCACCTCAGCAGAAAATCCAGCGACCCCGCCCCTCCCCGTTTCCGTTGTCATCCTCACCCTCAACGAAGAGATCAACATCTCCGACTGCCTCGCCTCCTGCGATTGGTCCGACGACGTCCACGTCCTCGACTCCTGTTCCACCGACCAGACCGTCCCCATCGCCCAGTCCAAAGGCGTACAAGTCCACATCAACCCCTTCCAGTCCTTCGGCGCCCAGCGCAACTGGGCCATAGAAAATATCCCCCTCAAGCACGACTGGGTCTTCCACCTCGACGCCGACGAACGCTTCACCCCCGAAATCCTCGAAGAAATGCGGGCCCTTATCGCCGCCAACCCCCCGGAGGCCGGCTTTTATGTCCCCAGCAAGCTCATGTTCAGGGGCCGATGGCTCCGCCGCACCGGCGGCTACCCCGCCTACCAGATGCGCCTCTTTCACAAATCCCGCATGCGCTTCCACGACTACGGCCACGGCCAGCGCGAGCTCACCACCGGCTCCGTCGGCCGCCTCCACTCCCCCTACCTCCACTTCAATTTCAGCAAAGGCCTCGAAGACTGGTTCGAAAAACACAACCGCTACAGCACACAGGAAGCCCGCCGCATCGCCCAAGACGCCACCGAACCCCTCCGGCTGCGCGATATTTTCAACAAAGACCCGGTCCGAAAACGCCGCGTCCTCAAGCGCATCTGGTATCGCCTCCCCTTTCGTCCAACCCTCCGCTGGCTGATTGTGCTCTTCTTCCAGGGCGGAATACTGGAGGGCCGACCCGGCCGAACCTATGCTCGTCTCATCATGATCTATGAACAAATGATCCAGCTCAAACTCCGCGACCTCCACGCCCACCAACCAAATAAAGCTCCGATAAACACAACCTGAACCTTTTGCAGGTCATTCGCACTTGCAGCATCTCCCCAAAATCGCGACGATGGCAGCGCCGGCGGCAGGCCTGAATCCGCCCCGGCCAGAGGCCTGTTCAAGGGATGGCCCTGCGGCTTTTTACAACTCCGTGCAAAACACCAAGCCCATCCAGGTCCTTCACATCTGCACGGATTTCTGGCCGAGCACCGGCGGCATTGAAAAGTTCGTTCTCGAGCTCGCCCAGCAAACCCGCGCCGTCAACATCCAGTCCCGCGTCCTCTGCCTCAACCGCGTCCAGGAACGCCGCGAAATCCTTCCCGCCCGCGACTCCATCGACGGCCTCCCCGTCACCCGCATCCCCTTCCTCAATCTCAAATACTACAAACCCGCCTTCCTCCCCCTCGAACATCTCAGCCAGGTCGACGTCCTCCACGTCCACGGCATCGGCGCACTGCTCGACTACGCCGTCATCACCAAGTGGATCCACCACCGCCCCATCATCGTCTCCACCCACGGCGGCATCTTCCACACCTCACGTCTCGCCGCCGTCAAGGAATTCTACTTCTCCTACTTCCAGCGCATCATCCAGAGCCACGTCGATCGCATCGTCGCCTGCAGCAAGGGCGACTACCAGCTCTTCGAAAAAATCAGCGATCACATTCAGCTCGTCGAAAACGGCGTCTCCCCCAGCCGCTTCCGCGACTGCTCCAACCGCCCCAAACACCATCGCCGCTTCGTCTTCGTCGGCCGCCTCTCCGCCAACAAGCGCGTCGAGCATCTCCTCGCTGTCTTCGCCGAGCTCCACCGCCGCGGCTTCGACTTCGAACTCCGCATCGTAGGTTCCGATTGGTCCAGCCTCCGCGAACAGCTCGAAGCTCTCGCCAGGCGCCTCGGCATCTCCCCGAAAACCACCTTCGTCGGCGAAGTCGACGACCATCAGCTCATCGACGAATACTGCCAGGGCGAATTCTTCGTCTCCGCCTCTGAATATGAAGGCTTCGGCATCGCCGCCCTCGAAGGCATGGCCGCCGGCTGCGTCCCCATCCTCAACAACAACGCCGGCTTCCGGAACATCATCGAAAACGGCAAGAGCGGCCTCCTCGTCGACTTCAGCGACTTCAAAGCCACCGCCGACAGCATCCAGCAACTCGCCTCCAGCGATGTCTACCCCATGCGCCAAGCCACCCTGGCCCGCGCCCAGGAATTCTCCTGGGACGCCAAGCTGCAAACCTGGCGCGACGTCTACCAAACCACCATCGACAACGCCGGCCACTAGCATGTTCCGACGGCTACTCCTCAAGCTCGCCAGCGCCACGCCCCAATCGTTCAAGCGCTTCGTTTATCGCCACCCCCGCCTCCTCGGCCCACTCGCCGCCATGCTCACCCGCGTCGTCCCCGCCACCGGCGGCATGATCATCACCATCTCCCGCGGCCCCAACAAAGGCATGAAGCTCGAAGTCGATCGCAACACCCCCAACTATTACTGGCTCAACACCTCCTACGAAAACGAAGTCGACGTCGCTCTGGAAAAACTCATCCAGCCCGGCATGCGCGTCGCCGACATCGGAGCCAACATCGGCTTCGACACCATGCTCCTCGCCCAACGCGTCGGCCCCACCGGCCACGTCCTCGCCTTCGAACCCGACCCCGCCAACCTGCCCCGCGCCCAGCGCAACTGTCAAATCAACAACCTCACTAACATCACCTTCATCCAAAAGGCAGTCGCCGAAAACACCGGCACCCAACAATTCGCCGCCATGGGCGAACCCGACAGCCACCTCCTGCCCGACAGCACCACCGCTCCCGAGGGTTCGCTGACCATTGAAACCACCACGCTCGACGACATAGTCTTCGCCATCCCGCCCCAGCCCCTCGACTTCATAAAAATTGACGTGGAGGACTTCGAAGTAGGTGTACTAAAAGGAGCCACCCGGCTCCTGACAGAGCTCCGCCCCAAACTAATAATAGAAATCCACAGCCCCAAATCCCTCCTCGGCTGCATCCACGAGCTACAACAAAAAAACTACCACCTGACCCCCCTCTCCGCCCCGCCCTGCTATCAGCAGGTAATAGAAGGCAGCACCAACACCGAAGGCTTCGCCCGAGCCCACATCCTCTGCCTTCCAACTCGATAGTTCTTCTCCGCGTCTTCCTCTGCGCCCCCGCGCCTCCGCGGTAAATCCTCAACCCTCAAATATCAAAATACATACAAAACTCAAACGGATGCGGCCTCATCCGAATCGCGTCAATCTCATTCTCCCGCTTGTACTTGATCCAGTAGTGAATCACATCCGCTGTAAACACATCCCCCTCCAGCAAAAATTCATGATCCGACTCCAGCGCATCACAAGCCTCATCCAGAGAAGCCGGCGCACTCCCGATCTTCTCGTATTCATCCGGCGTCAGCTTGTATATGTCCTTGTCCATCGGATCACCCGGATGAATCTTGTTCTGAATCCCATCAATCGCCGCCATCACCATCCCACTAAACGCCAAATACGGATTGCACGAGCTGTCCGGACACCGAAACTCAATCCGCTTCGTCTGCG
>JBBRHH010000389.1:0-6154 GCA_038222915.1 Tepidisphaerales bacterium | reverse complement strand
GCCAAGGCTGATCCCAAGTCATGGGACCTGCGCGAAGACGGCCGGTGGCAGGAAGTCACCGCGCCCACAAAACAAGCCGTCAAAGACGACGTTCTCGACGCCGTCGAAGCCAACCTCATCGCCCACCAGTACGACGAAGCCCACTCCCGCGTCGTCGACTGGCTCAAGACCCATCGCGCTTCCCCCATCCGCGATCGCGGCGTCTATCTGCTCGGCGAGTCCAATCTCCTCCGCGACGACCGCATCCTCTCCTTCTACAACTTCGATGAGCTGATGGACCTCTACCCCGCCAGCCCCTACTTCTACCGCGCCCTCGAACGCCAGTACCAGATCGCCGACGCCTATCTCAACGGCTACAAAAATAAATTCCTCGGCATGCGCATCCTAGGCCTCACCGACGAAGCCATCGAGATGCTCTATCGCATCCAGCAGCGCTCTCCCGGATCCACCCTCGCCGACAAAGCCCTCCGCCGCACCGCCGACTACTACTACGCCAACGGCGACTACGATCTCGCCAGCGACGCCTACGGCGCTTACGCCCGCAGCTATCCACGCAGCAACGACATCCCCCGCATCCGCCTCCGCCAAGCCTTCGCCGCCTTGGCCCAGTTCCGTGGCCTCCGCTTCGACGCCACCCCCGTCATCGATGCCCGCCAGCAACTCGTCGACCTCGCCTCCGCCTATCCCGATCTCGCCAGGGAAGAAAACGTCAGCGCCCTGATCGACCGCATCGATCTCTCCCTCGCCGACAAGCTGCTCGACACCGCCGCCTTCTACCGCCGAACCGGCGAACCCAATGCCGCCGCCTACTGCTACCGTTACATCATCGAAACCTATCCCAGTTCCCCCGCCGTCGGCAAAGCCCGCATCGGCATCGCCCAGTTGCCGGCCTCCGCCCTCACCGCCGCCCCGAAGCTCCAACAACCCACAACCCGCGCCCTCAAAAGCCCTACCACCAACACCGCCCCCACTCCATGAAGTTGTCCACCGCGCACCGCATTCTCTTCGCACTCCTGACGCTCACCTGCGGCGGCTGCGGCTATCAATGGAAATCAACCTACCGCGAAGACATCAAAACCGTCTCCGTCCCCATCTTCACCAACAAAACCTTTGAACGCGGCGCTGAAGTCGCCCTCACCAAGGCCGTCGTCAACCGCCTCGAACTCCACAGCCCCTACAAAGTCACCAACCGCGACAAGGCCGACACCATCCTCGAAGGCGAAATCACCGCGGTCAGCCTCAAGCAGCTCAGCCGCGATCTCAACACCGATCTTCCCCAGGAAAAGCAGATCACCTACCTCATCGATTTCCGCTGGAAAGACCTCCGAACCGGCCGAATCCTCGTCGAACGCCGTAATTTCCAGCAACAGGCCATCTACTATCCAACCCTCGGCGAGCCCGAATACAACGGCTCCCAGATCGCCATTGAGAAGGTCGCACTCGCCATTGTGCAGGAGCTGGAAGCCGACTGGTGATGCTCTAATCCCATGCTACAGCAATATTTGGCCGAAGGATTGGATAACGGTGCACTATTTGTGGTAGAAATCGGGTGTTGACAAACCGTATTATCAGTCACAAGACGTGACTGGGCTCTGTTTGAGAACTCCCCGCGCGGCGAGACGTAGCGTATTTCGACTGCGGGCAAGGCGCGACGACGAGTCATATTGGCAAGGAAATATGGCGAGAAGGAACAACGCAGCCCGCAGTCGAAAGACGCAAGCATCGCCCGTGTGGAGTTCTTAGACAGAGCTCGTATACGCCCTACAATGACAGTTCTTGCCCAGCCCCGAGCAAACGGGGTTTTTCGGGCGACAAGGAAGGTTATGTCAGAGCAAAAGCCAGAGCGACCCGCCAAGAACAAGAACGGTAAGCCCACACCCCCCAACGGCGGCATGCGCTTCAGCCGCGGCCTCTTCGGATGGTTCCTCTTTGGAGCCCTCGGAATCGTCCTCTTCATCCTCCTGAGCAAAGGCCACAACTCCGCCGACGCCTTCACCCTCGGCGAAGTCATGACCCATTACACCAATGGCGACATCGCTAAGCTCACCATCGAAGGCGACGAAATCAAAGGCGAGTTCAAAAAGGCCGTCGCCAGCACCATCAGCGGCGCGGAGAGCAAAAAATTCCGCGCCGACGTCCCCCCCGGCTCAAACGCCAACGCCGCTTTGGACTGGTTCCTCAAGAGCCGCCCGGCCGGCACCGACATCGTCGCCGAAAACAGCCAGAACTTCTGGATGGCCGTCATCATCCCCTTCATCCCCTGGCTTCTCATCTTCGGCTTCATCTACGTCTTCGTCTTCCGCCAGCTCCGCAACAGCGCCAACGCCGGCGGAATGCTCGGCAACTTCGGCCGCTCCCGCCACAAAATCACCAGCAAGGAACACACCAACGTCACCTTCGATGACGTCGCGGGCGTCGAAGAAGCCAAGGACGAAGTGATGGAAATCGTGGAGTTCCTCAAGAACCCCAAAAAGTTCCAGCGCCTCGGCGGCCGCATCCCGCGCGGCGTCCTCCTCGTCGGCGAACCCGGCACCGGCAAAACCCTACTCGCCAAGGCCATCGCCGGCGAAGCCGATGTCCCCTTCTTCAGCATCTCCGGCTCCGACTTCGTTGAAATGTTCGTCGGCGTCGGCGCCAGCCGTGTCCGCGATCTCTTCAAGCAGGCCAAGGACAACAGCCCCTGCATCATCTTCCTCGACGAAATCGACGCCGTCGGCCGTCGCCGCGGCAGCGGCTTCAGCTCCGGCGGCCACGACGAACGCGAGCAAACCCTCAATGCCATCCTCGTCGAGATGGACGGCTTCGAAACCAACGAACAGGTCATCGTCTGCGCCGCCACCAATCGCGTCGACGTCCTCGATCCCGCCCTCACCCGTCCCGGCCGTTTCGACCGCCAGATCTACGTCCCCCTCCCCGACGTCAAAGGCCGCCTCGAAATCCTCAAAGTTCACAGCCGCAAAGTAAAGCTCGGGCCAAACGTCGAGCTCGCCCGTCTCGCCCGCGCCACCCCCGGCTTCAGCGGCGCCGATCTCGCCGCCATCATCAACGAATCCGCCCTCGGCGCGACCCTCGCCGCCAAGGAATTCATCGAACAGGACGACCTCGAAGAGGCACGCGACAAAGTCCGCTTTGGCCGTGCCAACAAGAGCCGCGTCATGGACGAAAACGAAAAGACCGCCACCGCCTATCACGAGGCCGGCCACGCCGTTGTCCAGTTCCTTCTGCGACCCGACGCCGATCCCATCCACAAAGTCACCATCATCCCGCGTGGCCGCGCCCTCGGCTCAACCATGACGCTGCCGGAAAAAGACCGTTACAGCTATTCCAAACGCTGGTGCCAGGCCTTCATCAAGATGACCTTCGGCGGCCGCATCGCCGAGGAAATCTTCACCGGCGACACCAACAGCGGCGTCGGCGGCGACATCCGCCAGGCCACCGGCATCGCCCGCCGCATGATCACAGAATGGGGCATGAACGAGCGCCTCGGCTTCGTCTTCTACGGCGAAGATGAAAACAAGCAATCCATGTTCGACATGGGCGGCAGCCGAGACCACTCCGAAGAAACCGCCAAGGCGATCGACGAAGAAGTAAAAAAACTAATCGACACCCTCTACGACGAAACCCGCAAACTCCTCGCCGACAACAAAGACCGCATAGACGCCGTAGCCAAGGCCCTCCTCAAGTACGAAACTCTGGACAGCAACGACATAGACCGCATCATGCGCGGCGACACCCTGGTCCGTCCCACGGTCAGCGATCTCCTCGAAAAGGAACAAAGCCGCCGATCAACCGTAATACAGCCCGGTCCAACCGACACAACCCCCGACGTCTCCCTCGGCGGCGGATCACTGCCAGCCCCCGGCTAAATCCTGATGGAGCGACAGCGACTGAAGGATCTACGCACAAGGTCCAAACATTCCCCAACGACCAGGATCCCCGCGTCAGGAAGCGCAAGGAAATGCGCAGCATTGTCGCGTACCCGCGACCGAAGCACAGCGAAGTCCTAAAGCACTCCGGCCTCGCGCAGCGAGGCGACGCCCAGTTCCAATACACTTGGAACACAGTACGAGAAGGTGCGGGCACATCCTTCAAATCCCCGCCTCGACACCCCGTCCCTCCCATCCGCGTCATCCGAGGTCATTTGGGCTCATTGGACTCCGTCTACCGCTTATTTCGGATGGGTGGGCGGGGCAATGTCACGTTTCGAAAAAACCACGCGATCTCAATTTTTCGCATTGACATCATTATTTTGACAATTATTATGGGACCCGTAACCGATCGAGCGAACACGGCCGCATACCTCTACTTGTCGCCGTCTGGCCACGCCTGAAATGATTGGCTTTTCGTGAGATGGGTTTTATTGCGCTCCTATGGATGAGTTCGTTTGCTCGCCTGCTGCAACGCCAGAGGTGCGGAGAGATGGAAATATGACATCAGAATTAACTTCAAAAATGCTCGTGGCCGCAGCCGCGATGAGCTCCTGCCTTTTGGCATCTCCATCTGCCCGCGCGGACTTGATCGCTCCAACCACGGATGGCCACGTCTACCGGATCAACGAATCCACTGGCGCGGCCACCGAGATTGGGAACAACAGCGGATCCTGGTTTTTTGGCATCTCAATTGACAGTTCGGGCACCTATTATGCCAATGATTGGGGCGCGGGTTACTCGCACTTAAGCCTCACAACCATCGACCCTTCCACCGGACTGAAGGGAAGTGACATTGCCAGCGGCACCCTTGCTTTGAAAGACATTGCGTTCTCCCCAACTGATATACTTTATGCAGTCCAGGATTCGTCTGGTCCAGATCAATTGGGAACGATCGATACCACAACCGGCGCGTTCACCCCTGTGGGCGACCGCGTTGAGGAATATGCTGGTGGCATGACCTTCATCGGCAGTACGCTCTACGCTGATGCCAGCGGTGGATTGTCCACCGTCGATATAACAAGCGGCGTTGTCACCGACGTAAATCCGTCGGTCGGCGACGGAGGGTGGACCGGCTTGGCGTATGATGGTGGAGTTCTATACGGTGTTCTCGGCAATTCGCTCTATAGCATCGATACGAGCACCGGAGCCGAAACCTTAATAGGCAGTGATGGATTGATATCGGGCAGCTATAACGCGCTTGCACCCCTGGCGGCCGTCCCCGAACCAGCCATGCTCGGTTTGCTGGCCCCGCTTGGCTTGATGTTTTACCGCCGACGCCAGGCACGCTGAACTTTTCAGCTCAAAACTTTAGAGTGCAATACTAAACTACCCCCGCGTCAGGAAGCGCAAGGAAATGCGCAGCATTGTCGCGTACCCGCGACCGCAGCGCAGCGAAGTCCTGAAGCACTCCGGCCTCGCGCAGCGAGGCGACGCCCAAATCTGATGTGAGCGCGGAAAAGAGTAGTCCCGAAAATAGATGACGCCTATTTTGCTGGCTCGACGGATGTGGACGATCAACTGCAATGATGAACGGGCGATCAAATTGATCGAGTTCGTCACCAATTCCGAAGCAACACGGTAGGAATACCGGCCAGTAGCCACGGAGTCATGGCTATGCTCAGGGCGCGCCATATCGGTTGCACCCCAAATCTGATCGACAAAACCCATGCGGCCAGCCCGCCGCTGACACAGAGCCAACCTTCAATAATTAAAGCGATCATCAATCGAGCCATGATCGGTTCATCGTCGTTTGCCGTAAATGTAAGTATCGCTATCGGACCCATATCTATTAGGAATGCTACCGCGTCGCTCAGTGAAAAGGACAATCTCCCGCCACGAACGATGACCGACCTGATAGCACACAATGCCGCGGCCATCAGCGCAACTGGAATCCCAAAAAACCACCCGAATATCGGCAAGTTCGTCAATTCGGGCCTCTTGGATCGGTGCCGGGGCTTGGCGTGATCAGATACCTAATCTATGTTCAAAAATATGAAACGTATGGTTGTCTGAGTATCAGGCCACAGCAGGTGGGATTGCGTACCTAATGCATTACGGTTGGATGCCTGCGTGTGTGATAAAAGTGCGCACTATTGTCCTCGGTTGGAAGCGTAGAGGGAGGGGGGAGCGTCGCCCCCGACGGTTGCGTTGTGCTAGGCTGAGTGGACGGAATCGGGGATATTGGCGGAGTAGTGAGGGCACCAACTTTTTGCAGCATTTCAGCC
>JBBRHH010000388.1:0-6169 GCA_038222915.1 Tepidisphaerales bacterium | reverse complement strand
TCTCCTCAATCCCACCCCCAAATGCCGTCAATGCCGGCCGGGTCGCCGCCGAAGCCGGATCACACGCAAGACGCCGACACAGCACCTCCGGCGCACAGTGCAGATAGATCACCTTGCAGTCCGCCTCTTCAACCGCCGTCCGCGCCCGCTCAAACATCAGCGTCCCACCCCCCAGCGCAATCACATGGTCCTCCAGCATCATCGACTCATGCACCACCTGCGCCTCCAGCTCCCGAAAATACGCCTCCCCCTCCTCCTCAAACATCTCCTTGATCGTCTTCCCGCAGGCCTTCTTCACAATCATCTCATCCACATCCACAAACCCCCGCCAAAGTCGATCCGCCAGCTTCCGCCCAATTGAAGACTTCCCCGACCCGCGATATCCAATCAAAACCACGTTCATTCCAAAAGCATATCGGCAAAATCAACGTAAATCACCGCGCCAACTAGGAACTAGGAACTAAACACGATGAACTGTTTTTCATTCCCTATAGGGATATAGGTAGATTTTTCCTAAAACCCCCACTACCATCCCCCAGATGCCACCCCAATTGCGGCCACAATCGCCCATCTGTATCATCGCTCCCCCGCGCCCTATCCAGCGATAACCCCGCCCGGCGCAGCGACCCGTAAACCAAGACGGATGGTCCAAAGTTTTGCCAATGTAGCACTGTCGGAGTTTCTCATATGACGTGGAAAGACAAACTGGAAGGCCAGATCGCCCCGCAGCTCGCGGCCGAAATCGATGCCTTCGACGCCCAGATCGCCCTCAAAAAGCAAGGCAAGATCGAAGACAAAGTCTTCGCCGAAACCCGTCTCCGCCGCGGCGCCTACGGCCAGCGCTACGACAACGGCCGCCGCCACGACGGCATCACCACGCAAGATCTCAACTTCCCCAACAACCCCCTCGCCAAAGGCCCCGAAACCCTCTGGGACGCCCCCGGCATGGAACGCATCAAGATCCCCTTCGGCGGCCTCAACCCCCGCCAGATGGAAGTCCTCGCCGACCTCGCCGAAGAATACTCCGACGCCATCCTCCACATCACCACCCGCCAGGACATCCAGCTCCATTACATCCACATCGAAGACACCCCCAGCCTCTTCCGCCGCCTCGCCGCCGTCGGCATCACCACCCGCGAAGCCTGTGGCAATTCCGTCCGCAACGTCACCGCCTGCCCCCTCGCCGGCGTCTGCCACACCGAAACCTTCGACGTCACCCCCTACGCCAAGGCCTGCGCCTATTACCTCCTCGGCCACCCCGACACCCAGGACTTCGGCCGTAAATTCAAGATCGCCTTCTCCGGCTGCGAGCACGAAGCCTGCGCCCTCGTCTCCATCCACGACCTCGGCGGCATCGCCAAAACCCGCGTCGGCCCCGACGGCAAAACCCAGCGCGGCTTCGCCCTCTACGTCGGCGGCGGCCTCGGCGCTGTCCCGCACCAGGCCAAGCTCTACGAAGAATTCATCCCCGAAGAAGAGCTCCTCCCCCTCGCCCGCGCCATCGGCCGCGTCTTCGCACGCCTCGGCGAAAAGAAAAACCGCAACAAGGCCCGCCTCAAATTCGTCGTCCACAAACTCGGCATCGACGCCTTCCGCACCATCGTTCAGGAAGAACGCCGCACCATGCCCGAAGATCCGTCCTGGCGCAAATTCTTCGCCGAGATCCCCGGCTACGAAGAATCTCCCACCTTCGCCGCCGTGCAGCTCAACGGCGTCCGCAAGCCCGAAGGCTTCGACGAATGGAACGCCAGCAACGTCTACGCCCAGCGCCAGCCGGGCTATGCCACCGTCACCGTCACCTGCCCGCTGGGTGATCTCACCTCCGAACAAACCCGCAAGCTCGCCGACCTCACCCGCAAATACGCCGGCGACCACGCCCGCCTCACCGTCGAACAAAACATCGTCCTCCGCTGGGTCCCCCACAGCAAAGTCGTCGACCTCTACTCCGATCTCAAAACCCTAGGCCTCGCCACTCCCGGCGCAGGCACCATCGTCGACGTCACCGCCTGCCCCGGCACCGACACCTGCAAGCTCGGCATCTCCTCCTCCCGCGGCCTCGCCGGCGAACTCCGCGAACAGCTCTCCGCCAAAAGCATGAACCTCGACGCCGCCATCAAAGGCCTGCGCATCAAAGTCTCGGGTTGCTTCAACTCCTGCGGCCAGCACCACGTCGCCGACCTCGGCTTCTACGGCAACAGCCGCAACATCAACGGCTACACCGTCCCCCACTTCCAGGTCATGATCGGCGGCAAGTGGCTCCAAAACGGCGGCACCTACGCCCTCGCCATCGGCTCCATCCCTTCCAAGAACATCCCCAAGGTCGTCGACCGCCTCACCGACCACTACATCAAAGACCGCCAGGAAAGCGAAACCTTCCAGACCTTCTGCACCCGTCTCGGCAAAAAGGCCCTCAAGGGAATGATCGAAGATTTTGTCCACGTCCCCCCCCACGCCGAAGCCCCCGATTACTACACCGACTGGGGCAACCCCCGCGCCTACACCATCGGCGACATGGGCGTCGGCGAATGCGCCGGCGAAATCGTCAGCCTCGCCCAGTTCGGCTTCACCCAGGCCGAAACCGAAGCCTTCGAAGCCTCGCTGCTTCTCGACGACAACAACTACGAAAAGGCCGACAAAACCGCCTACCAGGCGATGCTCACCGCCGCCAAAACCCTCGTCCAACTCCAATGGCTGGACGTCCCAGCCGACCGCGACACGATCGTAAAGGAATTCAACACCCGCTTCGTAGAAACCAAAATCTTCTGGGACAAATACCACGCCGGCCAGTTCGCCAACTACCTGTTACAGCGCCACGAATCCCCCGACACCCGCTACACCCTGGACACCGCCCACAAAACAGTAGAAGAGGCCAACCTATTCATAGACGCCGCCCACAAGGCCCACGCCAAATTCCAGGAAACTCAAAAAATCATTTAACGGAACCCCGGATGAATATCCGGGGCCTCTTCCGCCTCGTCTCTATCCCCTAACCCCCAGCCCCCAGCATGCACAAACTCGCCATCAAACTCTTCTTCACCGAACCCTCCCCCCACCTCGACGACTTCGTCCCCGTCTTCCACACCTGGATCCAAACCCACGCCCTCCCCAACCATCTCCTCTTCGACGTCGCCGACTACAAGCACGTCCCCACCGGCCCCGGCATGATTCTCATTACCCACCAGGCCAACATCGCCATCGACCAGGCCAACCACCGCCCCGGCCTCCTCTACACCCGCAAATCCCCCCTCGCCACCACCTCCCTCGCCGACAACCTCCGCGAAGTATTAAGCTACACCCTACAGGCCGCCGCCCTCTTAGAATCCACGAGCGCCCTACCCAACCTGAAGTTCAAAACCGACGAACTCCTAATCCAGATCAACGACCGCCTCGAAGCCCCCAACACCCCCGAAACCTCCAGCAAGCTAAGCCCCACCATCCAGCAAGTCGCCAACACCCTCTTTGGCCACCCCGTCACCTTGGAACACTCACATGACGACTCCCGCTCACTCTTCGAAGTCCGCATCAAATCCTCCCAATCCCCAACTCTCGCCCAGCTAAGCCAAAACATCAAATAGCCGTTCCGCGGCGGTTGCGCCATGGCACAACTTGATTTCTTTGCAATCCACCGCGACCACCGCCACGTAATTGAGTTCTTGTACGCTGAGACGGACTTTCACATTTTTGAAATGTACTCGGAGTTCGGGCAGGAACTTCGAGAGTTCAAATCTTTCCAGGAATTAGACGCGGCTTTCAATATTGGACAGGACCGACACGGCAACGGCTATTGCCCGACCCTGTCGCTCTGGTCACCGTCGGTGATGCCGTCGCCAAAAATCAGCCTGGTGCAACTCGACCCAACGCGCTGCCACGGCTTCACATTCCGCTACACGGTTGGCGGTTGGGGAGCGGTTCAATTTTATCTTGGTGGATTGCAAAAGTTGATGATAACAAAGTCGCATTTCGGGCATTGGTCCGAGCGCGGCGCGCGATCCCGCGGTCACCGCTCCGGAGTAGACTGGGCAGCACTGGCAAAATTATCGAATAGGGTGCGATATCATATCTCCAAGCGTCTCGCCGTCGCCGAAGCGCCGGGCCGGCCAGTACTCGCCGCAGCGTACAAGCTATATTCCGTCGGCCATCGATTGAAGGAGTCGGCGGGTCATCCGATGTCGTATAGGGCTGTTGCTCTGTCTTAGAAATGTGCCTTCAGGACGGGTGCCCAGTTAAAACGACCGCATCTAACGTACGCGCGAACGTTGCTGGCAGGCCAACAGAAAAACAATCACATAAGCTGTACGCCTCACGTCGTTGTCTTGATTGCAAACCTTGTACGCCTAAGGCCGCTTCGCCGGGCTCCTCGTCTTCCCCGCATCCCGCTCAACCACACCACCCAGCGCCTCATCAATCTGTTTCATCACCGCATCATCCAGCTTCACGCCGGCCGCCTTCACATTATCGCGCACCTGCTCCGGCCGACTCGCCCCAACAATCGCCGAAGCCACATTCCGGTTCTGCAACACCCACGCCACCGCAAGCTGCGCCATCGACAGCCCAACCCCCTGCGCAATCGGCTTCAGCTTCTGCACCCGCGTCAGCACATCATCCGCCATCAACTTCGCAATAAACTGCGATCCAGACGGATCCGTCGCCCGGCTGCCCTTCGGCGGCGGCTGCCCAGGAAGATACTTACCCGTCAACACCCCCTGCGCAATCGGCGACCACACAATCTGCCCCATCCCCCATTTCTCGCTGGTCGGAATGACCTCCGCCTCAATCACCCGCCAAAGCATCGAATACTGCGGCTGATTGCTCACCAGCGGCACCCGCAGCTCGCGCGCCAGCGCCGCCCCGCGCTCAATCTGCTCGGCCGTCCATTCCGAAACGCCAACGTAAAGTACCTTCCCCTGCCGCACCAGATCCGCAAACGCCGTCATCGTCTCTTCCAGCGGCGTCTCAAAGTCATAACGATGCGCCTGATACAGATCGACATAATCCGTCCGCAGCCGGCGCAGGCTCCCATCAATCGACTCCACGATGTGCTTCCGCGACAGCCCCCGGTCATTCATTCCCGGACCGGTAGGCCAGTACACTTTCGTAAAAATCTCCAGCCCCGCCCGGCGCTGCCCCGCAAGCGCCTCCCCCAGCACCTCCTCGGCCTTCGTATTCGCATACACGTCCGCTGTGTCAAACGTAGTCACCCCCTCCTCGAGCGCCGCCCGCACGCAAGCAATCGCGGCCGCCTTCTCCACCTGCGACCCGTGCGTAATCCAGTTCCCATAAGAAATCTCGCTGACGACCAGCCCGCTTTTCCCAAGGTGTCGATACTTCATTGCCATCCTTTACTCGCTCACCGACGCCATGTCGATCCAAAATTGCCCGTCGCAACTGAAACCCGGGCCAATGCAGTAAAAGGTCCGTTACGAAGCTAGTTTCCAACCTGAAGCCAAGCGTCACCGCTCGGGACGCATGGGCGAGATCTGCGAACTTTCCCCCTCGTCTGGTTTCGCGGAAAAGACAAGCTTCATTGGACTGGACTCAATGTGGAATTCGCCTTCCAAGAACCGACCGCGATAGACATTGTGTGGCATCGCTCGATCTTCCAAGAATTGCTGGTAAAGGGCGAAGGATGGGAAATAATGTCCATCTTTCTCGTAGGACGGCAACGTGACGGTCGTTAACCGATCGTTGACGCTGAATATCAGCGTTATTGCAAACATCTCACCGGTGACCCGATCGCCATTCGCGTAGTGGAAAAGCATTGTGCCAGCTTCAAGCGTGTCCTTCATCGTCTCACCGACGCCGTTGAAGATCATCGAGTTAGCCCGGTAGAACTCCCTGAAATGTTCGAGAGCCGGCTTTTTATCCTTCTCATTCAGGAATGCGACCAGTGCACGACGAACTTTATCCCCGGCGGGATTCAGCACCCAGCTATAGCCAATCATCCGGAACATCGCGAGATACCCCGCTTTAAGTAATGCGCCGAGGATGGAGGCATGTGAAAACATGACATTCCACTCAATCTCCATCTGTTTGTACTTCTTCGGTGGCAACTTCACACTCTTGAGAAACGGAGATGCGAATGTAGATCCGTCCTGCCGGTACAGGTCAATCTGCTGGAATTTAGCACTCGCTGACTTCTTCGCCCAGAATGTCTCAATCTTCTCGCCGT
>JBBRHH010000387.1:0-6179 GCA_038222915.1 Tepidisphaerales bacterium | reverse complement strand
GCGTGATGAAGACGGTGGAACTGCGTGGCGGGAATGTGCTGGATTACCTCACGGCCGCCATCACCGCAAAACGCGAGCGACGCGACGCGCCGCCGGTTGCGTGATTTATCAGGAAATGGACTGAGCGGTTACTTTGTCAATAGGAGTTGTGGAATTTGTTCGGAGAGATTGAACGCGGATTTTGAGGATGGGCGTGGAATGGTTTGGCGGCGTGATCTCACGCAACGCCGCTACGATCGCGACGTTGGGCGCGGCGGAGCGAAACACGTGCGCATCGTGAGTCTCACAATTTCACCCGGACGCTGATAACGATTGGAGAAATGGTACCTGGCCCGCCATGCTCTTGCGACGAAAATTGCTGCATTTCAGGCCTTCCCACAAATTGCGTTCGTCAAAATTGTTGCTTGCCGTTCTGACTCCCGATACGATTATTTGCCTCAAAAGGAGGCAATAAATGGTCCGTCAGTTCAATAAACGGTCGCGTCTGACAGGGTCGATGCGACATAGATGGCTCATGACAGCAGGATTCGCAGCTACACTGTTGGTCTCGTCAGTGACGCGGGGTGGGAGTATTTTCGACGACGACTTTGTGTCAACTGCCCCGACCAAGCCGGTGCCGAAAACTCCCGACCCTGTGACGCCGAATCCGGGTACAAAAACTGAGCCGACCACGCCGGACAATCATGCAATTAATAAACCAGTGGAACCGCCGACCGGGGTAACAGTCACCTCGGCACGCAAGACAATTCCGGTCGCGGCGGAACAGGCCAAATCGCGAAAACTATTTCTTGAATTGTTTGCTAAAGAACTGGACGACCGCAACCCTGTTGCGCGCCGATCCTTGGCGGCAAAGCTCCTGGAGCAGTCGGCGGCGGTAAGTGATGCTCCGGCCGACCAGTTCGTACTGCTTGTCGGTGCAACACATGCCGCGGTCGAAGGATCGGACCTCGATCTGTGCTGCCGTGCCGCGGACGCACTTGCAACGTCGTACGAAGTCGATGGTCTCCGCTTGAAGTGTGATACGGCGATGAAGATGAAGCTTCGCGCCGAGACTACAACCGCAACCGACAACAATTGCCGGGCGGCGTTGAGAGTTGTGGATGATGCCGTCGCATCGTCCGACTATGCAACCGCCTCGCGTCTCCTGCAGATGTTGCGGCCGCTCGCGCCAAGTGGCGAGTTGGCTTCGGAGATCCAAAGTCGTACCAAGCAGGTTGAGATGCTCCGAGCGGCGACTGAACGCATTGTGCCTGCGATGAAAAAACTGGAATCCTCGCCGGATGATGCGCCGGCTAACCTTGCGGTCGGAGAGTATCTATGTTTCATCAAAAATAATTGGGAGAGCGGACTTCCACTGCTGGCCAAGGGTGGTAACAAGGCACTGAGCGCGGCGGTTGCACTCGATCAGGCTGGCCCGACCGATCCAGAAAAACAAGTCGAGGCCGGTGACGCGTGGTGGGCGGTGGCAGAAAAGGAAACCGGATCAGCGCAGCTTTCAATCCGACAGCGAAGCGCACTCTGGTACGGCAAGGCATTGGATAGCGGCGCCATTCCGGGCCTCCGGCGCCTGACGCTCGAAAAACGACTGGCCGCCGCCCAACCTACTCCGGGCAGCGGCGGCTCCTCTCGCGCTCTGCCAAAGGTTACGGTGGTCAGCGCCGAGTACGGTGCCGGCAAGACGATTGTATCAGTGGCTAAGGTAATTCAGGCTGACCTGGATGCCGATCCACTTGCACCAGTGATGGCATCCAAGGACCACTTCAAGGTCGACCCGGTCCCACTGGTCAAGAAGAAGCTGGTGTTGAGCTATCGGGCTGGCGGCACATTATCCACCATAGAGCTTGCGGAGACTGAGATTGCCATTGTCCCTCCGATCCCGAAGGAAGGACTTGCCATTCCGGGAGCCTCCATCCCGTTTAAGATCATTGTAGCCCGTTACGGCACGGACTTGATTTGGCTGAACGTAACCGACGAGATTCGAAATGAAATCAAGGACCCCTCGGTGCCCTACAAGACGCACAACATGGCCGACGGGCACGATCTTCACGACAAATGGTGGAAGTACATCGTTGTGTATTTTGAGGTGAATGGACGGCGATTCGTCCGCCTTGTTCCCGACGGCGATTCGATGACTCTTATCCCTAAATAAAATAGTTCAACCGTTAATCACGTTGAGAGAGATGGGCCGTGAGGAACAAGATCAGGGCTGGGTCAAATGGACTTTGTCGATTTTCGGCGGCCATCCTCGCACCCCCACCATTCCCCTCTACCCCGCTCCGCCCGCACTGCCCGATCTTCCCGCAACAAACTCCCCCTCCACTATCGTCAACAATTCCGCCAACTACCCGTCCTTCGAAAATCCCTCTCCCAAACTGTCGTGCGTTCAATCCCGCAAAATGTTTCGACGCCCGCAACCAACGTTGCGCCGTTGCGTGAGACCATCCGGCCACCCGAACCCCATCCGCGCCCATTAGCGAAACCGTGTCCGTATTGATTTATTATGAATGTCCCCTTTGTCGCTCTCTGTCCCCTTTGTCGCTCTCGCTGGTCGGATGCACAGGGAGCAAAGGCCTCATCCAGCGCGGTGCGGCCCCTGGCGGCCTGCTTGTAACAGAAGTTGCGGCTGACACCCTGGCCGACGGCAAGATCGCTCACGTTGCAATCGCCGGCCATCACCGACAGCGAAATGTCCAGACGTTGACGCGGGCTCAGTTGCCGGTTGCCAGTTGCCAGTTGCCAGTTGCCGTTGCAGTTTGCAGTTGCCGGGCCATCGAAGAATAATTTTGCGTTGGCGGCATCAGAGTGGTAGAAGCAGGCATGACCGACTCCTTTCGGTATGGCGTGTGATGACTTCATCGTCGCAGGGAGCCGGTCATTTTGCGCGCAATGTCGCTCCAAAAAGGGCCGCCAATTGTCACCCTGAATTGAACCACGCCGCTTTTTTTCGGGGCGAACCGGCCTAAACCCCTGTCAATCCTCAACTCACCAATCCGGACGAGAGAAAACAAAATGCGCAGCGCGCAAAAAACCAGAACCGACCATGCCCCCAAGGCCGATTTCCGGTTACCCGGTCTTCCCCATATTCTCAAGCGAGAAATTTCTGTTATGGCAATGGGCTATGCAGGGCGGAGGCCGTTGGGTCCTTGTCGACGCCGTGATATCGACGGCATCCTGCGAGCGTGGTCAATAAGATGGCGGCCGCGACGAGAAGGCAAAGTTGTTTCATGGGATGGCTCTTTGGTCTGATGGACGTTGTGGTTACATATCCACGCGGCTGTCGCTGTGGTAAAGTGTTGTGCCCTCGGCTGATGTAATTCTGTTCGCAAAGGGAGTGATCGAATGGATGGGCAGTTGCTTGAGTCCAACCTGCTGCGCACGCTGATCGATAATCTGCCGGATCTGATTTATGTCAAGGATCGCGACGGCCGGTTTTTGCTGGTGAACGCCTCGCACCGGCATTTTCTCGGGGCTGAAAGCGACAAACAAATTTTGGGGAAGACGGTTTTTGATTTCTTTCCAAAAACGCTGGCCGAGCTTTACCACCACGATGATTTGAGAATCGTCACATCCGGCAAAGCGATCCTGAACCAGGAAGAACCGATCATCGACAGCGGGGGGCGCAAGCGCTGGGTGTCGACGACCAAGTCTCCGTTGCGTGATTCAGAAGGAAACATCATCGGGCTGGTCGGAATGAGCCGTGACGTGACGCAGGCCAAGAATGCACGCGAGGAGAGGGACCGGCTGTTTGCGCTGACACCCGACATGCTCTGTATCGCGGGATTTGATGGCTACTTCAAGGAAATCAACCCGGCCTGGGAACATACGCTCGGATATTCGAAGGCGGAACTGATGGCCAGCCCGTACATCGATTTTGTGCACCCGGAGGATCGCAGCGCGACAATCGCTGAGGCGCTGTCGCTGGTGGAGAACGAGTCGACGGTCAATTTTGAAAATCGATACCGCTGCAAGGACGGCGCGTACAAATGGCTGCTTTGGAGCGCTTCGCCGTTTTCGGAGACGGGGCTTATTTATGCGGCCGCGCGGGACATTACTGAGCGCAAGCAATCTGAGGATCAACTGCGCCGCGCCAATGCGGAGTTGGAACACGGCGAGAAAGCACTCCGCGAGGCGATGGAGGCTTTGCGCGCCAGCCATGAAGAATTGGTGCAGGCACAATTGCAGCTGATCCAGGCGGAGAAGATGGATTCGGTGGGACGGCTTGCCGCGGGCGTTGCCCATGAGGTGAAAAACCCGCTGGCGATCATGCTGATGGGCGTCGACTACCTGACCAACCACTGCGTGATGGGCAACGAAAACGCGTCGTCGGTATTGCGGGCCATGCGCGACGCGATCCATCGCGCGGACGTGATCGTGCGCGGACTGGTCGATTTCTCGGCCAATCGGCAGTTGGAGGAGCAGGTTCAGGACGTCAATCCGGTCATCGAGCAATCGCTCGTACTGGTGAAGCATGAGCTGCTGGCGAATCGCGTTTCGCTGACGACCAATCTGGCTCAATCGCTGCCGCCGGTGAAATTGGACGTGAACAAGATGCAGCAGGTGTTTGTGAACATTTTCATGAACGCCGCCCATGCCATGCCGGACGGCGGAGTGCTGACAGTGACGACGTACGCGAAGGAACTGCGGTCGGCCGATCGGGATGAAGGGTCGAGGAAGGGGGATCGGTTTCGGACCGGAGATACGGTCGTGGTGGCAATTGTCGAGGACACGGGCGTGGGTGTTCCGGAGGACAAGCTGCTGAAGATTTATGATCCTTTCTTTACGACCAAGGCGACGGGCAAAGGGACCGGACTTGGGTTGACGGTGACGCGGCGCATCATTGAGCTGCACGGAGGGACGATTGATATTTCGAATCGTGAGGATACGGGCGCGCGGGTTACGATCATGTTTAAAGCCCGGGAGGAAGATTTATGAAACGCATCCTGATTGTGGACGATGAGCCGGACATCACGTTGCTGGTGAAGCTGAATCTGGAGCTCACTGGGAAATACGTGATTCGCGAAGAAAACGACGCGGCTGACACGTTGGCGGCGGCGCGGGAGTTTCGGCCGGACTTGATCCTGCTGGACGTGATGATGCCGACAATGGACGGCGGCGACGTCGTGGTGGAGTTAAAAGCGGACCCCGACCTGCGCCATACGCCGGTGATCTTTTTAACGGCCACCGTGCTCAAAGAAGAAGTCGACGCAAAAGGCGGGATGATCGGCGGTTATCCCTTCATTCCCAAGCCGGTGAGTGTTGAGGCGCTGATTCAGTGCATTGAAAGTCAACTGGGTGACGGGAAGGTCGAAGATGGACAGCCGGCGGGGGCCTGAACTTTAATGTCCGGACCGATGCTGAGTTATGAGAGTCCGGCGAGCCGCGTGCGCGTTCGGGCACGGGGAGCTCGGCTGTTCATGTTGATTGTGGGGATGACTGCATTTGTTCTTGGCGCAGGTTGGCTGGTGATTCCAATCTTGGTGGATGACGGAACATTTGCGGGTTATGGATTAATGGGCTCACCGGTCGCACCCGGAATGGACAATCGCTGGCAGTACGCGGCGGAGTTGTCGATATATCTCGGGGTCTTCCTCCTCATGCAGTGGTTGTTTTTGAAACCGCGCGGGAGCTGGCGGCTTTCACTTTCGATAAGCGGTCGGCCCCTGGTCCGGGCCGCTTTGGCGGCGGGGTTTGTCGGCATGCTGGTCTCGGCCGGACTTGTCGCGTCGGTGCTTGAGATGGGGCAGCACTGGGAAGGCGCGATACGCCGTTTTGGACTTCAAGGTTGTCTTGGCGCGATGGGTGTCTTGTGGTTGTTCTGGGGAGCCGTGATTCATTTGTATTGGAGAAAGCAGGATACGCAGACGGGGATGGGCCGGGTGGTGAGGGCGCTTTTGTGCGGGACCATTCTCGAAGTGTTGGTGGCTGCGCCGGCACAAGCGATGCGGCCTTCGAAGTACAATTGCTACTGTGAGAAGGGGTCTTACACGGGCCTGGTCTTTGGATGCACTGCAATCGTCTGGCTGTTTGGGCCCGTCGTCTTTCTGATGTTCCTCCGCGAGCGCAGGCGACTCGAACGACGCGGATGACTTTCTATATCGCGGAAGCTCTTGGAATCCGCGTACGCCAGTCGTCCGGGAGATAGGCGTGGATGAAGCGCATGAGGCCCAGATCGTTGAGCT
>JBBRHH010000386.1:0-6180 GCA_038222915.1 Tepidisphaerales bacterium | reverse complement strand
GGGAAGAGGGTGGGGAGGAGGGTGCGGATGCTCTGGGTGAACTGGGGGCTGCCGCCGGCGGAATCTATCAGGAGGATGCCGCCGTGGGAGACGTAACTTTTCAGTGCCTTTGTTTCCTCTTCGGTGAGCTTGAATGCGGCGGTGCCGGTGAGGTGGGCTATGGGGGCTTCTTCTATATTGAGGTCTTTTATGTCGCGGGTGAGGATGTTGAGGCCGAGGGAGGTCTGGGCTTGGAGGTATTGGGAGAAGCGCACGATCGCGTAGGGCTCCGGGTTCCAGTTGCCGTTGTAGCGCAATTGTATTAGATCTGCGTGTTCTGCTGACGGGCGCGGTGTCGGAGTCAGCGTGGGCTCGCTGATGCGGTTGCGGAGATTGCTTTTGCCGGCGGCGTAGACGAAGAGGTTGACGCCGAACTGGAAGGTGCCGCGCTGGGTTTTCTCGGAGCGGCGCTGCCATTGGGTGGAGAGGTCTTCGGGGGAGTTGACCAGCAGCAGGCGCACGCCGTTGGAGACGCCTGTGATGTGCGGGGTGTTCTGGAGCGGATACATGCTGCTGAACATCGGATGATCAGGCGGGATGTCGGCGAGGGGGTAGTCGGGGGCAATCTTTTTGGCGAGGTCGGCGACCCAGGCGTTGAACTGGTCGGAGGATGCGTCGGCGTGGGTGAAGATGAGGCCGCCGGCGTCCACGAAGGATTTGAGCTTGACGTAGTCGGCCGGCTTGAGAGGGGGCGGCATGTGGCTGGCGATGTAGAGGACGGGGCAATCGCTCCAGTCGGCGACGTCGCGGTCGATGCTGACGACCTGCCAGTTGAGCGGGCGTTCCAGTTCGTGGGAGGCGAAGCGGGCGAGGTTGGCGATGTCGCGCGGGCGGTTGGACCAGTAGCCGGGAGTGGCTTCGTCGCCGTCGAAGCGGAGTTTGTTCATGAAGATGGGGTGGCGGCCGCGGGAGAGGAAGAGGAGGGAGTAGGCGGTTTCGACGAGGTTGTTCTGGCGGGCGGCGAGGATCTGGCCGTTCTCGATGACCGGCCATGCACCGTTGGGTTGCTGGCGGGCGAGGAGGGATTTGGCGAGCTCGCGATACCAGTCGTGTTTGCCGAAGTATTTGAAGCCGGAGGCGAGGCCAACGCGTTCTACGCCGTAGAGGGTGTAGCCGGTGCGCCAGCCTGCTTCCCAGACGTCGATGGCGTGATTGCTGTTTTCGAGATAGTGCAGGCCCATTTCGAGGGGCTTGGAGAAGGGGGGCTGGCCGACGTGATCGAGCGTGTCGGAGGAGTCGAGATAGTCCTGGGCGACGAAGAGCGAGGCGATGCCGGCGGCGGTCATGGAGAGGGTGGGCGGGCGTTTGCCGAGGTAGTTCCATTGGCCATCCTCGCGCATGCACTGGGTCCAGTGGTTTTGCACTTCGGCCCAGAAGGTGGGTGGGACTTCGATGCCGACTTCGGCACCGGCCCAGACGCCGAGGAGGCCGTACTGGGAGTTGGAATTGTCCCAGCCGCCTTCGCCCTGGGTTTCGCCGTCGTCGTTTAAAAATGCCTTGCCCATATCGGCGAGCTTGCGGTAGCTGAACGCTCCGCGATTTGCGCTTTTGAGGAGGAACTGGACGTCGGTATCGAGGGCGCGGCGGTCTTCGGGGCGGTCGAGGAAGGCGAGGGCGGCGGCGCGGAGTGATCTGGCGTAGGTAACGGGGCCGAAGCTTGCGGGCATTTGTTTGAGGATGCTGAGCATCAGGCGGATGTTTTCGCCGCGTGGGTTGAGGCGGTCGTCGTGAATGGCCTGGCTGGCCTGGAGGAGGGCGTAGACGCAGAGTGCATCGAGGCCGGTGTTGAATGCGCCGGCGTCGGAGCCTGCGCCGCGCATGCCTTTTAAAATGCCTTTGTCGAATTGCTGGAGGAGGTAGTCTGCGCCTTTTTCGATGGCCTGGCCGATCTGTTCGTCGGTGACTTCGGTGGAGGGGGCGGTGGCGGGTTTGACGATGTGGAGGATGGGCTTGGCGTAGTGCGGGGGTGCGGCGGCGACTGCGACCGCTGGGGCGGTGGCGGGGCGCGAGGGGGGTGCGGCGGCGGTATCGAGTGGATTGATTGGTGCCGTGGCGGGCGCGGTCGTTGGAACGATAACAACTGTTGTGCGCTGAGTTGCCGGCGTGGTGGCGGGGCGGATTGCCGATGCAAGTTGTGTGGTCGGTCGGCTCGCGGGTTTGGCGGTGGCGAGAAGGGCGCGGTAGATGCGGCCGCGATCTTCGTGGGCCTGGTCGACCAGGGTACGCAGGTTGGGATCATGGAAAGTCTGGCCTTCGACGAGGTCTTCGAGCTTGCGGTAGCGGTCGAAGGCTTCGTGGTTTTTCCTGTCGTGGGCGAGGGATGCGGCCTCGGTTTTGAGGGCGATGATCTGGGCGCGATGGGTGTCTTCCCAGGTTTTGCGGTGCATGAGGAAGGGGAGGGCGGCGATGAGCGCGGTGGCGATGACGCCGGCGAGGATGAAAAGGACGATGGGCCACCGGGAGTGGTGGGGGCCGGGTGACGCCGCAAGTGGGATGGTGGAGCTGGGGGCGGCGGGCGGAGCGGTGGGGGCGAGGCCACGAACGCCGCAGGCGCGGCAGACGATCTGCTGGCCTCTTTCGGAGTCGGGGAGGATTTGTGGTTTGCCGCAGGTGCGGCATCGGATGGCGAAAGTCATGGTGCTGGTCTCATGATAGAGGACCGTCGCTGGTGGATGAAGATAGTGTAACTTGGGGCGGTGGAGATTGCAGGGTGAAGAGGCACGAAGGGGGAGAGAGCGACGAAGCGACGAAGCGACGAAGGGGAGGAGAAGAGGGACAAAGGCACGGTGGGCACCAAGGGGATGTGGAGGCGTCCTGGGGAGGCGCGACGGGGGTGCAAAGCGTGTGGGAAAATGTGTTTGGGTTTGGTGAAAATCGAGGCAGGAAATGCAAGTTCTCGTTTGCACTATGTTTGCGTTGGAGCTGCGGTTGAAACCGGGCGAAAAAACCGACCCCAAAGCGGTATCGAACCATCCCTCCAACCTCCCCCGAATCTCCCCAAACCGACGTTGAATCTCCCCGTTTTGACCCCCCAATCGCCCCAAAGCGACGGGGTGGTGAATGGCGGAACAAATGCGCGCAATTGAGTTGGAGGTCGGTTTGTTGGAGGCGGTTTTTCGCAAGTGCTTGTTTGGTCGATGATTGGGAATAGGCGGGGGTGGCGGAGGGTCGTTTCAAACCGACCACTAACCGACCACCAACCGACGTGGGGTGCTCGAGCCATGAAACTTGAGACTGGAGACTTGAAATGGAGGGGAGAAGACTTACCGCGGAGACGGGAAGGCACAGAGAAAAGCGCGGAGGGATAGCTGGAACCTGGGTTGAAAGGTCTGGTGGGTTGCTGAATGAATCTCCGCTTTGGATGGTCCCTCCTGGGCGGGAGAATGGATTGGCGGGTTGGATTTTGCCTGGGCATGGGGGACCTCTTCCTGATGTTTTGCCGGGGCGTTTTTGCCGGCGGCGGGAGCGGCCGGTTTTGGTCGCTTCTGCTGGCGGTATTGTACGCCGCGTGTTAGGTATTTGTCAATGGGAATTTCAGCATTTGTTGTGGGATGTTGACCGCGGATTTCGGGGATGGGCGCGGATGGTTTGGCGGCATGATCTCACGCAACGACGCTACGACGCGACGTTGGTTCATGGCGTGGAACTGTTTGCGCGGATTGAACGCGCGAGAGTTTGGGCGAGGGGGTTGTTGAAGGCCGGGTAGTCGGCGGATTTGTTGAAGGTGATGGAGGGCGATTGCTGAGGGGAAGATCATGCCAGCCGGGGCGATGCGGGCGGAGCGGGGTAGAGGGAATGGCGGGGGTGCAACGTTGTGGTAAAATGCGTTAGCTGGCTGATCGACAATCTGGCCGACAACAGCGGACTTCACCCTTCGAGAGCGGGGCCGGCCGAATAAGCTTCCTGCGAGCGGGAATGTTGATTTATAATGAATGTCCCCTTTTTCGTTTCGAGTCAATGAGCTTTCTGAGCAGGACTCCGAGATGCGATCGTCCGGTCGATGGGTCGAGGCTCAGCATCTTCAAGCCGGTGATCTGCTCGTCAGTCGTGATGGAACCTACGCACATGTCGTGTCCGCAACAAGTGAGCCAAGCGAGCAGGTGGTGCACAGTCTGGTGGTCGACAACTGTCACTGCTTCGCAGTTGGCGATACTGGCATTCTTGTCCATAATGGATGCGCAAGCGCGGATTTGCGAAAGAGCTTAATTAATAGGCAACGGAAAAGTCCCGCTACCCGGTGACGAAGCAGCCCATGTCGTCCCCACTGGCTTCTTCTCAAATCGGGCTCCAGACGTTCGCGCGGCGATAAGGGATGCAAAGGACGTCTTAAGTAAATATGGTATTGGACCAAACACGTTTCGAAATGGTTTCTTCGCCCCGAGAGGGCACAATGGCACCCATACAAACGCCTATTTTCGAGCTATGGGTAAGCGGCTTACGGACGCCGATGCGACCGGTGATGTAAAAGCGGTGCTTCGAGAATTAAAGGCTCTGCGGAAGGATATTCTCGATGGAGTATACGCGACATGATTTACGAACTGTCTAAAATTGTTGATGAGCCAAGATTTGAAGGCTTTGGTATTAAAGACGATACGTCTTCCAATGTGCAACGTAATCTGCTTCGTGAGTTCCTGCCCGGCCGACTGACGAGTCGCGACTGGGAGGCACCAAGACTTGCAACTGGGTGGAAGCCAGTACTGGTTGAAGGCCGCGTCAGGAAGTTCAACGACTTTCCTTGTGTGAATCTTTCGGTTCCTGCATTTAGTCAACGCGCTATCCATGCATTGCATGACCTATTGACGCCCAACGGTGAGCTGCTGCCGATCGTCTCCGAACTTGGATCATATTTCGCATTCAATGTAACACGGGTCGCCGACGTCCTCGACTGGACGAATTCAGATATCCGCTGGAACACAAAACCGATTCTTGCATCACGAATAGAGCGCTACGAATTCTTTCAGGAAAAGGTGGAATCACTCTCAATTTTTCGAATTCCGGAAATACCATCGAACGTTTATGTCACGGATATTTTTGTCTCACGTGTTCACGAGACGGGATTGCAAGGATTTGACTTTATCAAAGTCTGGCCCCTTCCTGCTGGCGTCATCTGGTGGAAACTCGCCAAGGAGGAGCGCCGCAATAAGCAGCATGACGGACTGCCAGCCGGTCGCCGCGCTAAAGGAAACGCGGTTGTCATTCGACTTATCCAAGTGGCGAAAAAACCTTCTGCACTCGAGAAGAAAAGTATTGCGCGCATCATGAGTGATCTGGATGTGATCCTGGTAGATCCCGATTCGGCCGGACCACCAATCGGAAGTCTTGAAGGCCACGAATATGCTTCCGGCGAATGCCGCCTATTTCTCAGTTGTTCGGACGCGGACAAGCTCGTAGACAAACTAATGCCATGGTTTCGAAAACTGGATTGGTTGCCGAGTTTTATTGTCACTAAGCGTTACGGCGAATACGTGGATCCGGTCGCAAGAGAAGTGACGGTTGAGATTGAGTAGGTCAGGGATTTATTGGACGGAGGTTTCAACACGGAGAGGCGTGACGGTCGCGCGCTCTCCACGTGGCCATGGATGGCCAACCTGGCAACCTACCCGCGCCCAAGGGTAGTGCGTCGGATTCGAGGATTTCGGTGAGTGGGTCGGAGGTGTTTGTCTTGAAGATGGCCAGGTTGGCGGGTGCTCCGTTATTGATTTGCCCGCACTTAGTTGTCATGTCGATCGCCATGGCGGCTCGCAGGGTGGCCATTCGCCATAGCGCGAGTGCGGGCATTTCTGGTGCGAGGGTGTGTAGCAGGCGGAGGTCGTCTACGAGGTTGAGGTTTGGCGAGCTGGCGCAGCTGTCGGTGCCCACTGCTACATTGATGCCTGCCGCGAGCATGTCGCGCCAGCGGTGGGGTGGGTGGCCGAAGTATTGGTGGGTTCTTGGGCAGTAGACTACTGAGGCTTTTCCTTTGGCGAGGATTTTCAGTTCTTCGTCGTCGCAGTAGTTTACGTGGGCGAGTAACGTGGCCGAATTAAAAGTGACGCGAACGTGACGCGAACTAATGGCATTAAGCTAACACCGGTTTCTGCAGGTTTTGAAGGTTTTGCCGCATTACCGCTCTGGGTTTGTTCAACCGGTCGTACTCTTTGG
>JBBRHH010000385.1:0-6192 GCA_038222915.1 Tepidisphaerales bacterium | reverse complement strand
AGCGGGATATCCTTATCGATCAACTGTTCCTGAAGCGAAATCGTGTGGGTGGAAATGACAATGCGCTTCTTGTTCCTGACGGCATAATCGATGGCCGGCAGCAGATAGGCAAAAGACTTTCCGACACCCGTCCCCGCCTCGACCAGCAGGTGCGACTTTTCCGAAAGAGCCGACTCCACCGCACAAGCCATCTCCATCTGCTGCGGCCGATACTCATACCGCTCCCCAAGCCGCCGCGCGATGGTGCCGTTCTTTCCGAGAATGCTGTCGAGCATCTGGCTCATTGGAATTTGATTGTAGAGGCGTCGGCCTTGGTTCGCGATCCGGTGAGATCGGCGGAGATCTCGCTACCAAACGTTCTGCTTTAATTTCTGGACGGGATGAATGATAATTGGTGTGTGTCCACAACCTACAAAGAGTACGGGTACAGTAGTGCAACAGCATGCCACGCGACCGAATACCTGCTTGCCCCACTCTTCGAATTGGCCGGCGCAATACGTGATGGAATGCGGGTCCTCGACGTGGGGTGCGGCAATGGGTACCTCGCGAGCAAGTTTATTGAGCGAGGCTGCAGGGTCGTGGGACTCGATTTGAGCGAACAGGGAATTAGCATTGCACGAATGGCTCATCCCAAGGGTCGTTTTGAAGTGTTCGCTGCAGACATGCGTGTCCTTCAGAACCTCGGCGAAGAACCATTCGATCTGGTCATCAGCACGGAAGTCGTGGAGCACCTAATGCAACCCAGAGAATACGCAGCTGGTTGTTTCGCCGCCCTCAAGCCGGGCGGCAAGTTCGTCTGCTCAACGCCGTTCCACGGATATTGGAAAAATCTTGCCCTTGCACTGACCAATAAGTTTGATTTTCATGCGAATCCGCTCTGGGACGGTGGCCACATTAAGCTCTGGAGCAGAAAAACTCTTTCCGCCCTTCTTACCGAAATGGGTTTCGTGGACCTACAATTCCGGGGTGCGGGCCGAGTGCCCTACTTGTGGAAGTCGATGGTCATGTCCGGAACCAAGCCGGCCAACCCGATAGACGGCGGCGTATGAACAATCAGGCCTTCAAACCCTTCTTGGCGCTTCTCCTGATCGTGTGCGCCGTTGCGGCGTGCTACAGTATCGCCCCGATTTTTAAAGATGGCCCGGAGCTCATCAACTGGCGAGAGGACTTTGTTGCCGCTCAACAGGAATCGGCGGCGTCACACAAACCCATGCTCGTCTACTTCACGGCGTCCTGGTGCCCGCCATGCCAGAAACTCAAGCAGACAACATGGGCCGATAAAGACGTGGAGAACGCTGTCGGGGCATATATTCCGGTGAGGGTGGATGTTGATGCACACCCGGATCTCGCGGCAAAATACGTAGGCAATGGAATTCCCCATTTTGTCATACTGGACGCGGCCGGAAATATCGTGAAGAGTGAGACCGGATATATGAACCCCGACGAGTTTCTGGCGTGGTTGAAGGCCCCTTCCAACCCTGCTATTCTGCGGTGACGAATGGCCTCCTCAAACCAACTGGAAATACTGCTGCGCAGGATAGCTGATCGCTCGGCTGTAGTCGGCGTCATCGGCTTGGGTTATGTCGGTCTACCGCTGGTGCGCGCCTTCTGGGCCGCCGGTTTCCCCGCGATCGGGTTTGACGTAGATCGGCGAAAGATCGAAGCACTGGCGGCTGGTCAGAATTACCTCAAGCATTTGGGTGAAGATTTCGTCAAGGAAATGGTCGCGTCGGGTCGTTTTCAGGCCACTTCGGATCTTGGCCGTCTTGGCGAGGCGGACGCGATCATCGTTTGCGTTCCCACGCCACTGGGAAAGCACCTTGAACCGGACATGAGTTTCATTGAGATCACGACCAGCGACATTGCCAAAACGTTGCGTCCTGGCCAACTCGTTGTGCTGGAGTCATCCACATATCCCGGGACAACCCGCGAATTGATGTTGCCACCGTTTGAAGCGCGTGGATTTGCTTGCGGCAAGGACGTGTTTCTGGCGTTCTCGCCCGAGCGTGAGGATCCAGGCCGAAAGGACTTCAACACCCAGACGATTCCCAAGCTGGTCGGCGGCCTCGATGAAGCGAGCGGCAAAGTGGCTGTGGAACTCTATCGGGCCGCGATCAAAGAAGTTGTACCCGTCAGCACCGCCGAAGTCGCGGAAGCGGCTAAGCTGCTCGAAAACATCTATCGCGCGGTGAATATTGCGATGGTCAATGAGATGAAGGTCGTGCTGACCGCGATGGGCATTGACGTGTGGGAGGTCATCGCGGCTGCCGCAACAAAACCGTTTGGCTTCCAGGCTTTCTACCCCGGGCCCGGACTGGGTGGCCATTGCATCCCGATTGACCCGTTCTATCTCACGTGGAAAGCGCGGGAAGTTGGCTTCGCGACACGGTTTATCGAGCTCGCCGGCGAGGTGAACCGCGCAATGCCCGAATACGTAGTACAACGAACATCCTTGGCCTTGAATAAGGATGGCAAGGCCGTTCGTGGTTCGAAGATTCTGGTGCTCGGGTTGGCGTATAAGCCCGATGTGGACGATGTACGAGAGAGTCCCAGCTTCGAATTGATCGAAAAATTGGAAGAGTTGGGCGCAGAGGTGGATTACAACGACCCGCACGTGCCGGCCACGCACAAGATGCGGCACCACGACCTGCAAATGTCGAGCATAGCGTTGAGCGCAGAAACATTGAAGAAATATGATTGTGTGCTGATCGCGACCAATCATGCAGCCTATGACTGGCAAATGGTGGCCGACAATGGAAGGCGGATTGTGGATACGCGAAATGCGCTTCGGAAGGTGAAGGGGCGACGAGATCATATATTGGGGGCGTGATGGAGTGTGTGATGCGTTGGAGTCTCATCCTCATCTCGGCTCTTGTCGGCCTGTTGACGATGACTTGGTGCGTGCCGTCGGCTTCCGCTGCCGGAGATGCTGTCGCAGATGCAAAACGGAAAGCCGCCCAGCAACTTGCCTTTGACGGCAAGGACAAGGAAGCAATTTCAATCTTGAGTGAGGTTACGGCCGGCGGTGGCGGGACATTCAAAGATTACCAGATGCTCGGACGCCTCTACGACAAGACCAATCAGGCGACGCAGGCTGTTGCGGCTTACCGTAAAGTTCTGGAACTGGCCGATTCGTCGAAGAGTGTTGACGAGCGTGCAGCGCGCGTCGAGGCGGAGAGGAAGGTCAAGACCCAGGATACGTTCACGGAAAAACTGGACACCGCCGAGCAAGAGTTCCTGAAAAAGCTTGATGGAATGGAGAAGGAGGCCGACGCGGCCAAAAATTCGGCTGCGGTCGAGAAGATCTGGCGACTGCGTGGGAACCTGATTCGAGGCGAAGGGCGAGATGATCGGTCATATTTTGAAGTGGCTGCTCAACCTCTATGGGTGCCGACTGGATTCAACGTGATTGCCGGACACCGATACGTTTGTCGAACCCATGGAACGTGGCGCACCGGCGCGGGACCAGAAACGGAGTGTTCCGCCCTGGGATTTAAAGGCGCTAACAATGGAACGCTTCCACTCGGATGTCTCGGTGTAAACATTGACAATCGTGAGCGCTTAAACGCAGCTGATCCCGCGGGATTCAAACCAACCGTCTCTGGTCCGCTGTTTTTCTACATGAACGTCGGCGTAGATTATGCAAAGTCCAGCGGGATGATTCAGGTGATTATCGAGCGTAAGGATTGAACATCTGATAGAGATCTGTTCCATACTCAGTTAACGAGGGGCATCGTTGACGGCTTCGTCAGGAGATGAACTGTAAGCTAAGTCCTAACCTGTTCGGCCAACTCCATGACCGCCACGATCGATCCTCCATCGTCAGAAACTATTGCTCGGGAAAGCAATATTCACACCGTGCTGCGCGCGCGCTCGGGATGGCAACCGATCAATTTGAAGGAACTCTGGAATTATCGGGAGCTATTGTGGTTTCTAACCATGCGCGATGTGAAGGTGCGATATAAGCAGACGGCACTGGGAGCTTTATGGGCAGTCATTCAGCCGCTCTTCACCATGATCGTCTTCACGATATTTTTCGGGCGATTGGGCGGCCTTCAAGCACAGACATCCATTCCCTACCCGATCCTCACGTTCACGGCTCTGTTGCCTTGGAAACTGTTTGAGAACGCGCTAACAAATGCTGGCAACAGCTTGGTGGGTAACCAGAATCTCATTACCAAAGTATATTTCCCGCGACTCATGATTCCGGCCGCAGGAGTGCTTGTCGGTGTCGTAGATTTCCTGATTGCCTTCGTCATTTTGATCGCCTTGATGGCATGGTATCACATTGTTCCTACGTCGGCGATTCTACTTCTACCGCTCTTCATATTGCTCGCGGTTACCACTGCCATGGCCGCCGGGTTATGGCTGTCAGCGCTTAACGTGGAGTATCGGGACATCCGCTATGTAATCCCATTCCTCGCACAAATCTGGATGTTCACCACGCCGGTGGCCTACCCCATCGATATTGTCCGAACCAAACTGCCGGCGGCTTGGCAATCGGTATATGCGTTGAATCCTATGGTGGGCGTGGTGGAGGGATTTAAATGGGCGCTTTTGGGCGGGCGACCGCCTGGAATGATCATCTTAATCTCGTCCTTCGTGACGATCTTGTTGCTCATCGGCGGGCTATTTTATTTCCGGCGAATGGAAAAGACGTTTGCAGATGTGGTATAGCATGGGAAGTGTAGCCATCCGAGTCGAACAACTGGGAAAAGAGTACAGGCTTGGCTCCGCCGAAGCGTACAGGACGGCGCGCGAGTCGCTCATGGGTGCGATGAGAGCGCCACTTCGATGGTTGAAGGGTGATCAGAATGCGTCACTGAAGTCATCCGATTTCCTGTGGGCTGTTCGCGATATTTCATTCGATGTCCATCAAGGCGATGTGGTCGGAGTCGTAGGCCGCAACGGTGCCGGCAAGAGCACTCTTCTGAAGCTTCTTTCCCGTGTCACCGAGCCAACCGAGGGGACAGTTGAATTCCGCGGACGAATCGGCAGCCTGCTTGAGGTTGGGACGGGTTTTCACCCTGAATTGACGGGCCGAGAAAATATTTATCTGAACGGCGCGATCTTGGGCATGCGCCGCGCAGAGATCCGGCGGAAGTTCGATGAAATGGTCGCATTCGCTGACGTTGAGAGGTTCTTGGACACACCCGTGAAACGCTATTCAAGCGGCATGTATATGCGCTTGGCCTTCGCCGTGGCTGTTCATCTCGAGCCAGAAATTCTGGTTATTGACGAAGTGCTGGCCGTCGGTGACGCTCAGTTTCAGAAAAAGTGCTTCTCGAAAATGCGTGAGGTGGCAAAAGGTGGTCGCACAATCCTCTTCGTAAGCCATAATCTGGCTGCAGTGCGTCAGATTTGCACCACGGGCATCATCCTGCACCGCGGAGCGTTGATCGACCAGGGCGATGTTAATCCCATCATTGATAAGTACCTTGCCAAGGAACTATCGGAAGAGTCGCAAATTGAAATCGTAGAGACAGCGTCGTTCAAAGTATTGTCGGTCGAGATCAACGGCGAGAGCGGGCCCGTCATTAAGACCTTTGATCGCGTAAAGGTCATGGTTTCGTTTATTCCCAAAGTCGATATTGGCGATCCAAATATGTACGTAGGTTTCCTTACACTTGATAACCAGCGTTTGGCAGGACTGGATTTCAAAGACTTCAAGACCTCCGGGCGGTTAGCGGCTGGCAAAGTGGCAGAACTCGGCTTTTGCATCGATAATTTTCCTCTTATGCCTGGAACGTATCAAGTTGAAGTACATTTGAAGGACATGGCGAATGGAGTTATCGAAATACTCTCCAGGACCACTCGATTCGACGTGGCAGAAACCCCAGTATACGGCGGACGACGCCTAGACAGTTGGTTTGGGATGATCGGCATGCGAGCACATGCACTTTTGAATCAGCGATCGTGAGGAATCGTGGCAATTGGTCGAATTAAGCAACTCCTGCGGCGGACGGTTGACCGTTACGTCCTTCGCATTCCAAGTCGCGCCGAGAATGCGTATGCCACTCACCTTCCGGTACTGCTCGCGGCGGCTCGAATGAGATCTGTACGGCGAGTTTTGGAGTTCGGATGTGGTGATTACAGCACGTCGACATTCCTGAATCGCGCTTTCTTTCCTGATGTCGAACACATCGATGCTTACGAAAACGACGTGGTGTGGGGCGAGAAGATAGCTAATAC
>JBBRHH010000384.1:0-6202 GCA_038222915.1 Tepidisphaerales bacterium | reverse complement strand
GAACTCGGGAAGGATGGGGCCGCGGGCGTCGAGCATCTGGTCATGGCGCGAGCGGCGGAAGTTGGGATCGCTGCCGCTGCGCTCGGCGCCCTGGTGCGGGAGGGTGTCGCGGCGGAGCCAGTTGTTGTAGAGGCGTTTTTCGGCGCTCTCGCCGAGCTTGTCGAAGTAGAGGCCGGCGATGGCGACTTGGATGTTGATGTCGTCCGGGCGTTCGGCGTCGATGCGATGGCCGTAGTCGAGGGCGTCGAGCACCATGAGGTACTTGTTGTAAACGCTCGACATCTGAACACTGAGGTTGTACGCCTTGTTCCACATCTGGAAGATGTGGACCGAGTCGAATTCCGGCTGAAGCAGGCGGATCATTTCGATCTTGGTGTCGATGTCTTCGAGGTCTTTCTGGTTCTTCTGGTTTTCGACGCTTGGCCAGAGATACATGACCAGCGGGCCGCGCAGGCCGCCCAGAAGAAGGGCCAGCGAGAAGCTGTTGAGGTTTTTCAGGCGGGCAACATTCGTGGGCGGGGGAACAAGCTTCTGGCGCTGCATGGTCACGCGATCGCGCACGAAACCCGTGAGCAGCAGTGAGATAATCAGCAGGATGGAGATGGTGGTGCGGCCACGGTTCATGGCGCCACCTCCTTGTATTTCAGGAAGATGTAGCTGAGCAGCAGCATGGGTATGCCGAAGAGAAGGGTCACGCGGAGCGAATTTTTGATGACTACGAGTGGCACGGCGACGCCAGCCTCGATCTGCTCGGAGGATGCGAACTGCGCGATGTCGGGGAGGAATTTGGAGAGGTGGGTGAGCATGGTGTTGAGCCCTTCCACCGTTTCGCTGATGGCGTGCGCCTGTACGGGGGTTGCGCCCTTGAAGAGATCCGTGGCAACCTGTCGGCCGATGCCGCTGCTTGCGCCGATTTGCTGAACGCCCCAGTGAGACAGCAGCAGCACGAGGGTGAGGACGACGGCGATGGGCCACGAGACAAACGTGCTGCAAAAGACGGAAATGATGATCACCAGCACCGACATCAGCCACATGACGAACAAACTTTTGCAGAGGTTGAAAGCGAAGCTCTGGTTGTCGCTGACGATGCGGAGCGATGACGCCTGCACCCCTTCGACCTTCGGCAATGGGCCTTTGAAACCGACGCGCTGGCCGGGCGTGAGGCAGCGGATGGCGACGTCGAAGTCACCGCCTTCGATGGCGGATTTGGGAACGTTGAAGAACATGGACCGCATGGATTCGGGGCTGAGCATGCCGCTTGTCCATTGTTTGGACGTCTTCAGATTGGTGAAGGTCATGATCAGGCTGGTGGGTCTGGTCATGTCGGCGTCGGTCAGATCGGCCGCGTCGGCGTCACTGCCGCGCTCAACGCCGATATGCAGCTCGAATGGGCAATTGCCGGCCTGGTCGGGATGATATTTGACTTTCCGGAATTGATAGACCGCGACGGATCGTTTGCCGTCCTTGGAGCCGGCGATTTCCTGGCCGTAAATCTGGGTGGTGAGGCCGCGGTGGATTGGCCGGCCGATGGGCTTGAAGGTTTGATTCAGCTCAGGAACAAAGACCTCGACGCGCGGAGTTTTCAGCGAGCCCGGATCGGCGGAGTATTCGTATTCGTGATTCAGCCCGGCGATGCAGACATAAATGGTGTCGCCGGCGTTTTGCAGAAGTTCAACCGCCTGCTCCTCCACATGCGATTCGGCGGGTTGATTGGGCGCCGTGAGACGCAGACCCTGGCGGGTTCCGGTCAGCTGTGGGTTGACGACCGCTTCCCGTGCGGAGTTGTGGATCGAGATTGCAATGTGAGCGGGACGGGTGGTCGCGGCCGTTGTGGGAGCGGTTGCGGGACTGGTTGCTGGTCGCGTGGCGGAGGCCTGGGTTGCGGGAGCGGTGGAGGGTGACGGACCGATCTGCCGGTAGTCGAGGTGCGTGATAATCGTAAATGCGCTGCCCTTGCCTTCGGGCCCGGCGTCGCCGCGACGTTTTTTGAGCGGGACGGCGAAATTTTTGAACGGGATGAGGATCTCCTGGCCGGAACTGCCGGTGTTCCAGGATTTCTTGTTCTTGGTGGGGACCGTCGAATAGACCTGCAGGCCGTCGGGGATGGGCATGCCGTAGTCTCTCGCGTGGAGCAGCCCGGCGGCTGCGTAATACTCAAGCGTGGGGCGGTTGACCGATTCAACTGAATTGGTCTCGAGCCGGCTCCGCACGATGCTCAGAAGCGTGCTGGCGCGCCATTCAAGAAACGCGAAGGTAAACACACCCATGATGAGAAGAATGGCGGCCGATACGCGCGAAAAGCCGAGGATCTTGCCAACGATTATTTCGAAACGCGTGGTGGGCTTGGTGGCGATGGTGTAGATGACGCGGGTTTCGATTTCCTTGGGAAGGTTGGTGCACGCGAGGATGATAATGACCATCACCAGGAGGAGCCCGGTTGCGAAGAGACAGAATTTGGTGGCTTGGCGGATGTCGTCCTGGGGATCGAAGGGGCGCGCGAGCTGGGTCACGACGATGATGGCGAGAATGACCAGCGGCGTCATCCAGAGCACGCGGCGACGGATGGCCTGTTGGAAACAGACGCTGGAGATGGCCCAGGCGCGGATGATGCTGAAGCGGGCGAAGTCGGAGATGACCGCCGGCACGATGACAATCAGGCAGAGGACGCATGAGATAGCCGCTATCCCAAGACCGATGTCGAAGACGGCCTTGGATCCGATGGCAATTCGGGCGAAGGCGCAAATGAAAATGCCAAGCAGGCCGCCCACGACGGGTGCTTTCAGGCGACTCTGCAACAATCGGTAATAGTAAATGTGGCCTGGAAAAGCGCCCTTCGTCTCAGGATTCGCATAACCGAGTTTGTCGTCGGTTTCAGCGTCGTGATTTGAGGGTTGGTTGGACATCGCGCGGTAGAAGTGGGAATGCCTCAGGAAGTCGTGGCCGCATGGTCAGGCTGAACCGCGGCCGGCTGAGAATTCTCCCGGACGACTCGGATAAACAGGTCTTCCAGCGTGGTCGTGGGATGCGTGACCGACACGTCTTGAACGCCGTTGGTCGCCAGCCATCCACGCAACTGCTGTATCTGGAGATCGGTCATGCCGCGGGTCTCGACCTGCGTTACGTTTTTCACCTGCAGGAGATCTTTGACGTGGCCTAGCGTCTGCATGGTGCCGCGATAGAGGATGGTGATGCGGTCGCAGACATCCTGCACGTCGGCGAGCAAATGGCTGCAGAGGAGAACCGTCTTGCCCTGATCTTTGAGGGAGACGATGAGATCTTTCATCTCGCGGGTGCCTATGGGATCCAGGCCGGTGGTCGGTTCGTCGAGGAGGATGAGATCGGGGTTGTTGATCAGCGCCTGGGCAAGGCCGATGCGGCGGGCCATGCCCTTGGAATATTCGCGGAGTTTGCGTTTGCGGCTTTTGGCGTCGAGGCCGACGATGTCGAGCAGCTCGGGCACGCGGCGTTTGAGTTCCTTGCGGGGAATTTTGAATAATCGGCCGTAGAAGAAGAGGGTTTCTTCGCCGTTGAGAAAGCGATAGAGGTAGGACTCTTCGGGGAGGAAGCCGATCTTTTCGTTGATGACGGTGCTGCCGGCCGGTTCACCCAGCACATGGGCCGAGCCCCCGGAAGGGAAGATCAGGCCCAGGAGGAGCTTGATGGTGGTGCTTTTGCCTGAGCCGTTGGGACCCAGGAGGCCAAACACCTCACCGCGTTCGATGGTGAGGTTCAGGTCGTGCAGGGCCCGGACCTTGTCCCGGCCCCAGAAATCCTTGTAGACCTTCGTAAGATGTTCAGTATGCAGTGCGGCTGTAATGGCTGGATTCATGGCAAGGTTCCCGAGGCGCGCCGAAGAATCCTGTATTCCGAATCAGGCCGGACAGAGCTTTCTGCGCCCTTGGGCCAGATCCTAAAAAGAGATCGGGCATTGGCCGATTGCGCAGTACCGTTGCGGCGAATCAGCGGACGAATTTTGGCTTGGACCGTGATCGGCGGCGGCGCTTTTCACTGGGCTTTTCGTAGTAAGCAATGCGCTTGATATCCTTGGTAAGACCTTCTTTTTCACACGCTTTTTTAAAGCGGCGAAGCATTTGCTCGGCCGTTTCGTTCCCGCGCAGCTTGACCTTAATCATTCGCCTCGTCCAATCTACTAAAAACCAAAGTCGACAAAAAACCATCGGCGGGGGCACTTGGGGTCCTCCGCCGTCTCCATTAGTCTAGCGGAGGACGGCGAATGATCAAGATCGGCCAGCACCGAAGGCTTTTGCTGCACGGACCGGTTGTTGTCGCACCGCGAGCGCCATTTATTACGGCCTGAAGCATGATGAAAGAGCACACCATTGAATTTCGCGTCCGATATCCCGAGGTGGACGCCATGGGTTTCGTCCACCACAGCCGATATTTCCAATATTTCGAGATGGGCCGTGTCGAGATGTTGCGGTCAATGGGGCATAGCTATGCCAAATTGGAGGAAAACGGGGTGTTGTTCGTGGTGGTGAAGGTGGAATGCCGGTTCAAGGCGCCGGCCAAATACGATGATGCGGTATCGCTGACGACGCGGATCGTGCGACAGACGCATGTGCGGATCGACCATGCATATGAGTTGAAGCGGGGGGCGGAGGTTCTGGCGGAGGCGAGTTCGACGATTGCGTGTATCGATCGGAAGGGGGAGTTGCAGTCGATTCCGGGATTTTTGGGTGGTGAGTGATCGTTGCTAGTGGGTCAATCAGGCGGTAGCTGCTCAACGTCAATCGTGTTGCCATTGCGGCCATTGATTTGGGCGCATTCCATGAGTGACTCCGTGTACCTGTTGGCATGCAAGGTACCACTGTTGCTTTGCCAACTTTTCATCACGGCCTGGGCGACGTGTTTTTTGGCTGGATCGGTGAAACGATCGTTATGGAGCACGCTCTGAATAGTGTTCATCTGATTTATCGCATACCCATATGCGTAGTGGGTGTGACGGAAGCCATCTGTCGTGATCGTTTTCCACCAGGCGTTTTCGGGTGGACCCGCCTTCAAGTCTAGAAGTTCGGAGAAGAACGATGATTCGGTTTTCTTCGAGATTCGCCAATCGAAAAACTGACGCGTTGTCCGAAGGTGTCCAGAGTTAATGTCGAGTTCTGTCTTCTCTTCGTAGCCCATGAAGACCCCGACAACCAAGGCGACCATCATCAAACCGATGACCGGCCACTTTCCAATTCGAACAAGTTTGGCAGCGCGGCTGGGTCGTGTCGCATAATTGAGTAATTGTGCCATTGTGTGACATCCTATTTTAGATGCTCACGGATGCTAAGCGTCGAACCAAGCGATCTCCATGTTACCAAATTTCGACCGGCGGTTTTTGGCAAGATCAGTCTGGGTTATCGCACTGGGCTGACGTTCGCGTGTTCACAGAGTCAGCTACTTTCGCTGGGCAGCGACAAGTTGAACAGGAACACCAAACGCCTGTGCACAGCGGTCCAACTGGCGATCGGCGGTCACCAGGGTTGCACCCCCAATCGCGACGACCGCCAGGTGGAGCGCATCAAGCGTTCTTAGCGGCTGTGCAAATTGAGCGATCCAGTCTCGTGCCGCTCGATAGTGCGTACTGTCAATTGGGACGACGGTGAACATGTCGGCGTGAAGGTGAGATTGGAACAGGCCAAGCGTTTTTGCTCCGTCGGCATGTGACAAGGCCTTGTCCCGCACTTTCCTGGCGACGGCGGCAGTGAGTTCAACTTCCACCAATTCACTTACCCAGGGCCTTAACTCGGAACGGATGATTTGTTCTGATTGCTGGCTTAGCGACTCAGGACAATAGAATGCCGCGAGCACACTGGTATCGATGTAGATCAATATCGCTCCTCGTCTCGAGCCAGGATCACCTCCTGGCTTAGAGATTTGCCCCTGACTGTCATTGAGTCCCTGTGCGTTTGCAGGGATGGAAGGCGATTTGGTTTCGCTTTTTTGGGAGGGACCAGTCGGGCTACTACCGCACCGTGCCGCTGAATGGTCACCTCTTGGCCGGCCGCGACCGCATCAAGAAGCTGGCTGAAGTTGGCGCGGGCGTTCTTGACGTTTACGTTCATCGTTTCTCCTTATGTACACACTAAGTGTACACCGGTGGATGCGCGGAAACAAGACAATAGGTCTCATCCGTTCGCGATCTTCAAAAATCGCCTGAATCAAAGTCATCCGATGGGGAGTCGGTGTCGCTTGA
>JBBRHH010000383.1:0-6203 GCA_038222915.1 Tepidisphaerales bacterium | reverse complement strand
CGCTGGATATTATCGGTGAGGAGGGTGTGTACGCTGCGCTGGAGGCTCATTCCGCTGAGTTGGAAGCGGGTCTTGCGGCTGCGGCGATGTCCGCCGGTGTGCCGGTCACAATCAACCGCATCGGATCGATGATCACACCGTTCTTTGTGAAAGAGGCCGGGTTGCCCGTCGTCAATTACGATCAGGCCATTGCGTGCGACACACGGAAGTATGCGACGTTCTTTCATGCCATGCTGGAGAACGGCGTGTTTCTGCCGCCTTCGCAGTTTGAGGCGTGGTTTGTCAGCACGGTGCATGACGCGAACGCGATCAAAGCGACGCTGGACGCGGCCAAGATCGCGTTTGCGGCCGTTACTTCGATCGCCTGAACTCGTGCGTCATTGTTCAGAGGTGTCGGATGTCTGCGAACATCACAGCCGAAAAGCCAGGCAATGGGTATCGGTATTCATCACTGATGATTCTGCTAACCGGTGGATCGGTCGTCGTCGTTCTCTTTTCTATCGCAGCCGGTTTCATCGCCACTCCGCCGGCGACGTCTTCTCGAACAGCAATCCCCTTAATAACATCGCAAACCATCGCGCCAGAAACCGGAACGCAATGGCGGTCACACGTTATCAGGAGCGCTGAGATCCGCAGGAAACTTTTCACCAGCGGAAGTCCTCGCCAGCGAGCGCAAGGGGTCTACTCCTGCGTGGCAGTGCAGGACGTCTCGGCACAAAGTGCCATCCGATTGCTACTGCTTAATGAAAGAGACCCGGCGGTCATTGGTCAATGTATTCGTTACCTCGGCTTGTTTGGTACTTCAGCGGATTCGAAGCTGTTCATTGCAGCGCTCGACTACAACCTTGGACGCCCACTTTCTGAAGGCCAAAATTCGACCAATGGGACAGATAGAGGTCACGCCGAAGCGACGCTGGCACTCGCCCGCCGGCGGTCAACTGCTGGAGACCAAACACTCCGTGATCACGCTTACCGATCAGACGTAGTTACGCGATCGCGCGCCATAGCCCTGGAAGCAATCGAAAACAACGGACAAATCGATAGCCGAGTTGATTTCTATTCCCTGGGCGGGGCGGAGCCAAATTTCATGAACGCGTCGGGTCCGTTAGTAGACCTTAAGGACCAGTGAGATGTCGCATTTAAGCGGCCGGCTCGTCGTCATCCGGCGCGGGTGGCGTGGCATCGCCTTCCGCAGCCGATGAATCATTGCCTTCGTCTTCCGGCAGGGCTTCGCCTTCGACCACTTCGCCTTCGGCGATCGCCGGGGCGGCTTCGTCGATGTCGATCTTGGCCATGGCCACGAGACGGTCACCTTCGTCGATCTTGATGAGACGGACGCCCTGGGCGTTTCTTCCGGTTTCGCGGATTTCGCCAACGCGGGTGCGGATGAGGATGCCCTTCTCGGTGATGAGCATCAGTTCATCGGTGTCGCAGACGGCGATCATGCCGACGACGTCGCCGTTGCGCTCGGAGGCGTCGATGTTGATTACGCCTGAGCCGCCGCGGCCTTGCAGACGGTATTCGTCGACGGGGGTGCGCTTTCCATATCCAAGGACGCAGGCGGTCAGGACCATGCAGGTTTCCTTGGGCTGCTCGGCCACGACGACCATGCTGACGACTTCGTCGCTTTCCTTTTTAAAGCGGATGCCGGTGACCCCGCCGGCGGGCCGGCCCATGGCGCGAACGTCGACTTCGTTGAAGCGGATGGCAAGGCCTTTCTTCGTGCCGAGGATGATCTGATCGGTGCCGGTGGTGAGCTCGACGCCGATCAGGCTGTCGGCGTCTTCCAGCCCGATGGCGATGATGCCGTTGGTGCGGATGTTGCCGTAGGCGGTGAGGGCGGTTTTCTTCACGACGCCCTTGCGCGTTGCGAACATGATGAAGTGCTCGTCCTTGGAAAAATCCTTCACCGCGAGCACGTTGGCGATTTTCTCGCCTTCCTGGAACTCGAGGAGGTTGGCGAGAGAGCGGCCGGCGCTGGTTCGCGACATCTGGGGAATGTCGAAGACGCGGCGCGCGTAGACCCGGCCGCTGTTGGTGAAGAACATCAGGTAGTCGTGGGTGTTGGCGACGAAGAGATGTTCGACAAAATCTCCTTCGCGCGATTCGGTGCCGCGAATGCCGCGGCCGCCGCGCCCCTGGCTGCGGTAGGTGTCGATCGGGAGGCGCTTGATGTAGCCGCCGTGCGAGACGGTGACGACGACGTCTTCCTGCGGAATCAGGTCTTCCATGTTCAGGTCGGTGACCGCGCCGGTGATTTCGGTGCGGCGGTCGTCGCCGTACTTGTCTTTCATTTCGATCGTGTCTTCACGGATGATGTCCATGATCAGCGCTTCGTTGTTCAGAATCGCTTCGTAGCCTTCGATGGCCTCGACGACCTTGCGATAATCTTCAACGAGACGATCGATTTCGAGGCCGACCAACTGGATCAACTGTAATGCGCCGATGGCCTTGGCCTGAACTTCGGTGAGTATGAACGGTTTGTCGGCGGCCTTGTCGCGGAGAGCCTGCGGGATGCGCGGGGCGGCCGGGTGATCGGGAGAGATGCGGAAGGCGCGTTCGCGCAACTTCTGGATGGCTTCGTCGCGGGTCTTGCTGCTTCGGATGAGCTTGACGACTTCGTCGATATCGCAGACGGCGAAGATAAGGCCTTCGAGAATGTGGCCGCGCTGCTGCTCTTTGCGGAGCAGGAACTTGGTGCGGCGGGTGATGACTTCCTTGCGGTGCTCGATGAAGTGCTCGATGAGTTCCTTGATGCCCATCGTTCGCGGCTGGCGGTTGACCAGCGCGATGTTGATCATCGAGACGGTGATCTGGCACGGGGTGTATTGGTAAAGCTGGTTGATGACGACATTGGGATCGGCGTCGCGCTTGAGATCGACGACGATGCGGAGCTTGTGTTCGCGGCCGGAGTGGTCGTTGACGTCTGAGACTTCCTTGAAGAGATCGCGCTTTACGTTCTCGGCGACGGATTCGACGATCGACTTGCGGATCACGCCATAGGGGATTTCGTCGATGATGACCTGCGCCCGGCCGCCGTTCTTGCCTTCCTCGACATGCATCTTGGCGCGGAGGGTGAGCCGGCCTCGGCCGTTCTTGTAGGCTTCGATGATGCCGTCGCGGCCGCAGATGACGCCGCCCGAGGGGAAGTCTGGGCCTGGGACGATTTTCAGCAGATCGCTCAGTGTGCACTGCGGATTATTGATAACGTAGACGATGGCGTCACAGATTTCGCGCAGGTTGTGCGGCGCGAGATTGCAGGCCATGCCGACGGCGATGCCGGTGGAGCCGTTGACGAGCAGGTTGGGAAACTTGCCGGGGAGGACGGTCGGCTCGGTGAGGCGGTCGTCGTAGTTGGGCTGGAAGTCGACGGTGTCGAGCTCGAGGTCTTCGAGCAGTTCCTGCGCGGGCGCGGCCATGCGGGCTTCGGTGTAACGCATGGCGGCGGGCGGATCGCCGTCGGAGGAGCCAAAATTTCCCTGCTTGTCGATGAGCGGATAACGCAGATTCCATTCCTGGCCGAGGCGGACAAGGGTGGGGTAGATGACGGCTTCGCCGTGGGGGTGATAGTCGCCAGAAGTTTGACCGGAGATTTTGGCGCATTTGATGCGCTTAGAACGCGGCCCAAGGTTGAGGTCTTTCATCGCCACGAGAATGCGGCGCTGCGAGGGTTTGAGCCCGTCACGGACGTCGGGGAGGGCCCGGTCCATGATGGTGCTCATCGCATACGTGAGGTAGCTGTCCTGAAGTTCCTGCTCGATGCGCAGGTCTTCGATGCGGTCGTGCGGTGCGGGAGGGGTCGGCGGAGTCGGGGTCGATTCGGACATATTTTCCTTCGCGCACCGGACTGATCCGATGCGAAAATTTCGAACTCAAACACTTTTTGTGAAGCAACGCGGCAGCTCACCTTTTGAAAGCCTGAAAAACGAACTTTGGCCCAGGCTGCCGACGTGCAGGATTATAGTCGAAGAGGGCTGATTTTTCGACCCTGCAAAGCGTCATTTGGAGGAGAAAATTCCAACACGAGAATGCGCCAGAATCGGATCGTTTCCGACGTCAGGTGCGCGGGGCGAGGCCATCATTATTTGGTTGTGGGAAGCAGCGTGGCCGCCCTCGTCATCGCTTGTGGCGCGGCCTTCATCTGGCCGATCACTTTCGACTCTTCGTAGACGCTGACCACCTGCTCCTTTGCCGTTGGGTTCCATACAACGTAGGTGCGCTCTTTATTCGCGGGATTTACAAAGACCATCGAAGTGGGCGATGAAGTGCGGCAGCTCCAATCAACGCTGCCGACATTGCGCTGGGCGTGGGAAAGATAGTACATGATGGCCATCTGCGTCGAATTGTGAGCGATCTTGTCGCCCGGTTCGTTCCAGAGCGTATCGAGTTGTTCGCACGCCCAGGCCGGGTCGTACATGGAGACGTATCCGAGCATGACGCTGCCGAGATCCGGCCCCATGCTCTTGACGCTCGATTGATGCTCCTTGGCGTCGCGGTCTTTGACCATGTCGGCGTAGGACTTGCGGGCGAATTCCGGATCGCGCACGAGGTAGGAGAGCGCGGGCGATGCGGGCAGCCATTGGATGCCGTAGATCCAGGCGGGGTCGCCGCTGAAATAAGTGCCGTAGACCTGGCCGCCGCTCCATACCATACCGACGACGGGGTGGGGCCAGCTTTTGTCGAAGACGTCGCCGTTGATGTTGAACCAGTATTCCAGGATCGCCTGTGATTCCATGGCGTAGCCCATGACGCCGGTGGCGGTCATCTGTTTATCGCCGAGGGCTTCGCCGAGGAGGATCAGGCCGGCCCAGCTTTGGATGGCTTCGGAGGAAGATTCCTGGTTTTGGCCACCGGGCGCGCTTGTTCCCGCGGCCCAGGAGTGGCCGGCCCAGATGTCGAAGGTGCGCATGAAGGGAAACTGTTTGTCGGTGCGGTCGTAGTTGGCGTATTCCTTCGCGACCAGTTTGGCCATGCCGCCGTAATCGGTGAGGAACTGTTTGTCGTTCATGCCGAGCATGGCGGCGGCCCAAGTGAAGTAGCCGTAGTGGAAGTGGTGGTCGTTGAAGCCTTCGGAACCGTAGCTGGTGTTGAAGCCGACGAGCGCCTTCCAACGCGGATAGCGGGCGAAGTAGTGCTCTTTCTCGCCGGGGGTGTAAGTGAACCAGTCGACCATTGCGGTGCGGAGGTGATCGACGAATGTCTTGTAGGTGGCGTCGTCGATCTGCTGGGCCATGAGGGCGTCCTGGCCAAAGCGGACGATGTCTTTTCCGCCCCAGTAGGTGTCGCCGGCGTATTTGTTGGTGGCCGCGAGTTCCTGCAGGTAGGTGTGCATTCTCGCCGGGTCGTAGTCGTTCTTGGCGCCGACGGGCTTTGGCGCGGGGAGGTTGGGGATGATGCCGTTGAAGCTGTAGGTGAGCGTGAATTCGTTGCCGGTTGCGCAGCGGAGTTTGCCGCGGGCGCTGAGGTAATCGAGCTTGTCGAACTTCAGATCGTTAGCGGTCTTGCGGTAGTGGTGGGGCAGCCAGCCCTGAATGACGTCGCGGTTGGTTCCCTTGAGGGCCTGGGCGGTGACTTTCCAGACGGACTTCAGCGTGCCGGCGGCCGGGTCGTAGTCCCAGGAGAGCTCGGTGTTGCGTGGGATGGCGAAGGCGTATTTGTGGAAGGTGGGAAGGTCTTTGGATGAGGGGAGGGCGCTGACGACGAGATATTGGTCTTTACCGCTGAACTTCACGGCGATGCGGTCTTTTTCGGCGGTGAAGCGCGTCTGGTCGGGGGCGAAGATGCCGTAGCAGCGGCCTTTGAACTCGATGGCGATGGCGTCGCCTGTCGCGGGCATGGCGATGGATTTGCCGGATTCGTCGAGGAATTTGGCGTCGGCACCGGCGGGCAGGCGGAGTTCGGGATCGACGCCGTGGTATTCGATCCAGACGCAGGGCATGCCCTGGCCGAGCGTGACGTCGAGATATTTTTCCGGCGACTGGGCCATGCGGAAGACGACGGTCCAGTCGGTCCAATCTTTGGCGCGGGCGTCGGCCGGCTTGAAGTCCTGCCCGCCGACGCCGAGTGGAAATTCGCTGACGGGATCGTTGCCTTTGTCGGCCCAGCGGGTGGGGAAGAAGATTTCGATCCCTTTTTCGCCGGTGTCAACTTTCATCGGGTAGGCCCAGAGGGAGCGGGCGTATTTGCTGACGATCACGTCGGTC